>CALRSN020000307.1:0-4227 GCA_943370865.1 Bordetella parapertussis | reverse complement strand
TTAAAGGATTTCAGTACTTCATCAAAGCCACTTCAGCTCAGAGCCTATAAATTACTCGGCGATGCCTATGCTGACCAGGGTAAAAATGCGGAGGCCCTGAGTGCTTATAAAAAAGCGGCCCGTCATTTTACAGAAGACAAAATGGCTTCAGCTGAAGCGTTGTTCCTGGCTGCTTTATTGGCTGACCGCAATAAGGATCAGAAAGAAGCCATTGAACTTTTAAAAGAATTGAAAGATAAATATCCCCAGACCCAGCAGGGCGTTGATGCTGATAAATACCTTGCCCAAATGGGAGTATATAATGTAAACTGATTATGGCTGACGTAAGCAACAGTAAACTCTTACACATTGATACAGGCATTCTGAACATACAGGATGCCTGTATCGTTTTGGTGAAAACCGAATGGAATGCTGCCATCGTTGACGAACTTGAAAGAGGTTGTATCAGCGAATTGCAAAAGTACTCTGTTAAAAAGATCATTACTATCACGGTGCCCGGCGCTGTTGAAATTCCTTTTGCTATTAAAAGCTATTGGGATAACAGCAGTAAAAAGAACAAGGCCGGTGCATTTATTGCCCTGGGCTGCGTGGTGAGAGGTGATACACCGCATTTTGAGTATGTATGCAAGGCGGTAACGGATGGTGTTGTACAGTTAAATCTCAGTTTGCCGGTACCCACCATTTTTGGTGTATTAACAGTTAATAATGAAGAACAGGCAAGGGAAAGAATCGGCGGCCGGCACGGGCATAAAGGGGAGGAAGCTGCTATTACTGCGTTGAAAATGGTATCACTGAAACAAAACCTTGGCAAATAGCACCGGCATGAACGTACAGCTTTTTATACCTTGTTTTATTGACCAGCTTTACCCGGAGACCGCTTTCAATATGATCAAAGTGCTGGAGAAGGCGGGATGCACGGTCAGTTATAATACTTCGCAAACCTGTTGCGGTCAGCCGGCTTTCAATGCCGGTTTCTGGGATGAATCAAAAGCCGTTTGCAGTAAATTCCTGAAAGATTTTGAAGGCACTGACCTGATCGTAGCACCCAGTGCCAGTTGCGCCGGCTTTGTAAAGAATTATTACAGTAAGTTATTTGATAACTCGTCCATGCACCATGCGGTGACAGAAATGAGTAAGCGGATGCATGAGTTCTCCGACTTTATGGTGAATGTGTTGCACATTGAAAATGTAGGTGCATCACTGAATGGCAAAGCCACTTACCATGACAGTTGCGCCGGGCTGAGAGAATGCAGGATCAAAACAGAACCCCGGAAATTGCTGGCCAACATAAAAGGGCTGGAGCTTACTGAAATGAATGATGTGGAAACCTGCTGCGGTTTTGGCGGCACTTTCGCTGTAAAATTTGAACATATTTCCATTGGCATGGGCGAGCAAAAAGTGGAAAACGCATTAGCCACCGGTGCCGAATACCTTATCTCCACCGATCATTCCTGTCTCATGCACCTGCAGGGTTATATCAACCAGAAGGGATATAACTTAAAAACAATGCATATTGCCGATGTGATGGCATCCGGCTGGTAATACTATAAAAAATAAAACCGGCATGCAGGGCACACCGGTTACTATTGAAAAGCATAGGGGGTCTTCTTATTTGGGAAGTACAACATGGTCGATCACATGGATCACACCATTGCTCTGGTACACATTCTTAATCGTAATAGTAGCCATACCACCATTCTCATCTTTCAGCATGTATTTACCGCCTTTCTTCATGATCCACAGTTTACCCCCGGCAACTGTTGCCAGTTCAGCAGTACCATCACCGGCTTTGATCTTTTCATCCAGTTCTTTTGTACCAAGTCGGCCTGCCACAACATGGTAAGTAAGAATGCCTGTCAGTTTCATTTTGTTCTCCGGCTTTACTAATGTTTCAACCGTACCGGCAGGTAACATATTGAACGCCTCATTGGTCGGAGCGAATACAGTGAATGGTCCTGCACCCTGCAAAGTTTCCACCAGGCCCGCCGCTTTAACAGCAGCGACCAGTGTGGTATGGTCTTTAGAGTTCACTGCATTTTCCACAATGTTTTTGGAAGGATACATCGGTGCACCGCCGACTTCTACTGTTTTTTCTTTTGCCAAATCTCCCTGGGCATAAGAAGCGTTCATTAATAAAGAAGCAACAAGCATCAATGTGATTGATCTGATCTGTTTCATAATTAAAAAGGTTTGGGGTTTTGTTTAATTTTTCAGCCAGCTGCAATAGCAGGACAGAACAGATACGGTGGCCAATCAATGGTTGGATTGCAGAAAAGAAAATTTATTTATCCAACTTCTGCTAAATTTGAAATCCATAAATAATCATAAACATGGCATACTGGCTTATTAAATCAGAACCGTTTAAGTATTCCTGGGATCAGTTCGAAAAGGATAAACAAACTTTCTGGGATGGCGTCCGCAATTATGCAGCCCGTAACCATCTCAAAGCAATGAAAAAAGGCGACCAGGTATTCTTTTACCACAGTAATGAAGGCACAGAAATAGTAGGTATTGCCAAAGTAGCCAAAGAAGCCTACCAGGATCCCACCACTACCGAAGAAGCCTGGGTGGCCGTGGATTTTAAACCGCATAAGAAATTAAAAAAATCGGTAAGCCTCGCACAGATCAAAGCCGAAAAACGTTTAGCAAATATGGCACTGGTAAGACTGGGTCGGTTATCTGTTCAGCCGGTGACTGATGAAGAATGGGCTATCGTAATGGAAATGGCAGGAGAGAAGTAGTTCATTCATTTTTTTCGTTTAACAAATCACATGGGTTACTTTTTAGGGTGTTGAAGAATCAATACAAGATTCTCCATTAATTAAAAAAGTATTGCCATGAAAAAAACATTCATCGGGCTGCTGATTATAGCAGCCACCGGTGCAGGGATTTTCCTGTACCTGCAAAAAAAGAGTAACCCCATTGCCACTACTGAGATCCGGAAAGAATTACTCATTGGTAAATGGCAGGTTGAATCAATTCAACCTGTAAAAGATTCTTTACAGGCAAAGTTCCGTTGTGATATTTCTGCCGACGGAATGTTTTTACGGAGTGCCGGGGACTCGTTAAAAACAGATTCACTTCACTACGAATGGAAAAACAAAAACGAGTTAGTAGTAAAAGAAAATGACAGTACGTCCATTTCGTACGTCATTACCCGGTTAACAGCAGACAGCCTGCAATGGCAAACACCTGACAGTGTGCAAACACTGCTGACCAAACTGAAGTAGTAAAATGTCCCGGTATAGCCGGGACATTTTTATGTAATCCCTTTTATTTAGCATCAAAAGAAAAATCAAAAGCCATGCAAAAAATAATTGTAGTCGCACTTGCCAGTGCGATGCTGCTTGCGGTTGCTTGTAACAGCCGGAATAGTACTGATAATAAAGTGCAGTACAGTGAAGGAACTATTTCCGAACTAAAACAAATGGAACCGGAGAGCTTTGGTTTAGCTACCGACTCTGCCGCTTCGCAGGAATTTAACGGGAATGAAGAAAAGGAAGAAGATCAGGATCAGGATCAACAACAAAAAAGACAACCGGTTCAGCCAAGACCAACAGAACCTGTGGCCAAACATGACTGGGATAAAAAGATCATCAAGACTGCTTCCATCAATCTCGAAGTAAAAGAATATAATAAGTACAATACGTCACTCAGGGAAAAAGTAAAAAGTTTTGGCGGTTATATTGCCCAGGAAGAACAAAGCCAGTCGGATTATAAGATTGAAAATACCGTAACGGTCAAAGTCCCGGTTGACCAGTTTGATAATGCTGTTACCTTATTGACCAGTAATGTAGAAAAGGTGAATGAGAAAAAAATAAGCTCCCAGGATGTAACGGCCGAATTTGTAGATACAAAATCAAGGCTGGAGGCAAAACGGCAGGTGAGGGAACGCTATATCGGCCTGTTGAAACAGGCCAGGAATATGGAAGAAATACTGAATGTGCAATCAGAGATCAACAGTATCCAGGAAGATATGGAAGCGGCTGCGGGCAGGATCCAATATCTCGGGCATTCAGCATCGTACAGTACTATTAACCTTACCTATTTTGAAGTGCTTAATTCATCCGCCAAAACAGATGACAATCCTTCTTTTGGAACTAAGTTCATCAATGCCTTTAAGACGGGTGGCAGCGGCGTAATGGATTTACTGGTTGGCTTGGTTACCATCTGGCCTTTATTCCTGCTTGCTTTTATTGGTTTGGTAATCTACAGGAGAACAAGAAC
>CALRSN020000306.1:0-4255 GCA_943370865.1 Bordetella parapertussis | reverse complement strand
CACATTTGTTCCCAGGGATCATCGGGGAAATCGGAACCCAGCACTTTCTTCACGGTTTTCTTATAATCTTTCACGAGGTCTTTCAGTTCTTCAGCAGTCAGTTCTGTATCGCTGCTGTAACCCTGTTTGTGTTTAATATGTTCCAGTTTTTCATCGAGTATCTTGCGGATACCTTTGCCGCCTTTTACTTCAATGCCACCTGCTTTTTCCATCACCACATCGGCATACATCATGATTAGGCGGCGGTATGCATCATAGGCAAAACGTTCATCACCACTTTGTGCAATGATGCCTTTGATGGTATTTTCATTCAATCCCACATTCAATACGGTTTCCATCATACCGGGCATACTCTTGCGGGCACCCGAACGGACAGAAACTAATAAGGGATTAGTTACGTCACCGAATTTTTTACCGGTCAGTTTTTCCATTTTGCTGATGGCTTCCTGCACCTGTGCATTTAATACTTTGGGGTATGTTTTCCTGTTTTTATAGAAATAGGTACACACTTCGGTAGTCACCGTAAAACCGGGAGGAACCGGTAACCGGAGTTTGGGATGACCGGCCATTTCGGCTAGGTTAGCACCCTTACCACCTAACAGATTTTTCATGGATTCGTTTCCGTCGGCCTTGCCGCCACCGAAAAAGTACACATACTTTCCGGCCTTTGTTTTTGTTGCCATAATGAAGAACTTTTATATGCTGCATAGTTAGCAACGACGGCGGGCAATAATGAAAACACAGGTCAGAAAGCGGCTTGATTATTATCAGTGAAGGGATGATACTAAACAGGTAAGGGGCCTTTACCGGGTAAAAGGAGTTTAAATAGCTGAAAGAACAGGAGTTGACAGGAACTAAACAGCCCCGGGATTTAACACGGGGCTGCTGAATAAACTTATTTGATTAACGGCTTTAGCCGTTGAACAGTGATTATGTATGCTCATAATAAGGGATCTCATCATCGCTGACCGCTTCTTTCTGGTTCCAGTAAGCCTGGGTAACGATATGGCCGTCTTTGGTTTTCAGCATCCGGCCGAAAATAGCATTGACAGTATTGAATGTATAATCAGTCACACCAACCGTGAATGTTTCAGCCACTGCTGGCGGAGGTGGTGGTGCTACAGCTACTTCACCTTCGGCAGGTTTGGGAGCAGGTGCAGCCTTGGGTGCCGGTGAAGGAACAACGATCACCGTATACCGGTTGTATTCCAGCAGTGCTTTCAGGAAGGCCACTCTTTCGGGCTTCACATTCTTTTCCACGATGCCGCATTTGACACCGTCCAGTTCTTCAAATTCATGATTTTTATTGAGTGCCATACAAGGTTTGTTGTTTGAAGTTGATGGTTTGAAGTGATGGCAGTTCTTTTCTGGCTTATTGTAATGATTCAATATGTTCAAATACCCAGCTTAATAATCCCAGTAAAACAATACCGGCCCCGCAAATGAGCAAAGCCATTTTTACGGAAGCACTGATCTTTATTTTTTCGATAGGCTGTTCATTCTTATCCATGAATACCGCTCTCACCACCCGTAAATAATAAAACAACGAAATGATCATATTCAGAGCTGCCACGGTAATGAACCAGTAAGCAGCTGTTGAACCCGCAGCGGTCAGCAGGAATAATTTACCAAAGAAACCGGCAGTGGGTGGTATGCCTGCCAGCGAGAATAAAGCCAAAGCCAATATCCAGCTGAGGAAAGGATTGGTTTTATACAAGCCTTTATAATCATCAATATTTTCTTTGCCGGTATGCTCGGAGATAACTGCCGCCACACCAAAGGCAGCCAGGTTGGAGAATACATAGATCAGTACAAAATACACAACAGAGGTAGTGCCAATCACGGCATTGCTGCTGATACCTGCTAAGATAAAACCTACCTGTGCAATAGAAGAAAATGCCAGGAAGCGTTTGATATTCTGCTGGCGAAGGGCAAACAGGTTACCGATCAGCATGGTGGCCACCGCCAGTATCACCAGCATGATGTACCAGGTATCCAGCATGGGCTGGAATACTTTGAACAATGTTGCCATGAAAATAAAGGCGACTGCTCCTTTGGAAACAACGGATAAAAAGGCGGTGACGGCGATAGGTGAACCTTCGTACACATCGGCTGTCCATAAATGGAAAGGAACGATGGAGAGTTTGAACGCAAACGCCGTGAATAAAAATACAAAGGCTAAAACCTGTAAGGGTGATCCATCCAGTAAGCCGGGTAGTTCACTGAAACTGACCGTGCCGGTGGCACCATATAATAAAGAGATACCGAATAATAAGATACCGGAAGAGAAGGCGGAAGATAAGATCATCTTCATGGCACCTTCGGAAGAACGTTTTTTATCCAAATCGAAATTGGCCATCGCGGCAACAGGAATAGTCGCCAGTTCCAATGACAGGTAGAAGATAAGGAGGTTGCCACTGGATATCATCAGGAACATACCAAGCAACGCTGACAGCATCAGCAAAAAGAATTCAGCCAGGTGCTGCGTTTTCTTTAGCCAGTCGGCACACAATAAAGAAATAAGATAAACAGCCAGGTTCAAAATACTTTTCTGAAAAGCAATCAGTGGGGTAGTTGTAAACATATCACCAAACAGGTTGCCTTCTCCGTTGAAGAAGAAACCCAGTACAAAATTGACCAGTAATAATACCTGTACCAGCGACAGCAGCGATTCGTTCTTCAGTCCCTTGCCGATCTTGATGAACAGCAACAGGAAGATGATGGCCGTAACCAGCAGTTCGCTTTTCATTAATGTGAGCAACTCATTCATCCGATCAATATTTTATTTTCCCGCAATCCTGTTCATGATCTCTTCCGCAGCCGGTTTCAGCAGATCATTTAACCAGCCCGGTGCAATACCGATAGCTAAAATGCCGGCTACTAAAATGATGGCCGCCAGTTTTTCATTCCAGCCGGCATCTTTCAGTTGTAAAAAGCTTTCATTCTTCACAGGGCCCATGGCAGTTTGACCAATGGCCCTTAATATATATACAGCTGTTACCACGATAGACATGGCGGCAGCAATAGTTGCTATCCGGTGGAAGGCATCATCATTTTGCCAGGAACCTATGAAGACCGTCATTTCTGCCACAAAGCCACTCAGCCCGGGTAATCCTAATGAACACAGGCCAACAATAAAGAATACGGTGCTGATAAATGGTAATGGTTTCATCAGGCCGCCCATTTCATTCACCATTCTGGTATGGGTGCGGTCGTAGATCATCCCGATCACAGCGAAGAAGAGAGCTGTCATTAACCCATGTGATACCATTTGCATCAATGCACCGGTGATGGCTGTTTGTGTCAGCATACCAATACCCAGTAAACTAAAACCAACGTGGCTTACTGAAGAATACGCATTGATATATTTCAGGTCCTTCTGCATCATGGTGGCGAAAGCACCATATAAAATAGCGATAGCAGAAAGAATGATGATGATATCAGCATATTGTTTGGCTCCTTCGGGTAATAAATAAGTAGCCACCCGCAAACAACCATAACCACCGAGCTTCATCGAAATACCGGCAAGGAACATTGAACCGGCGGTGGGAGCGGAGGAGTGACCATCGGGCACCCAGGTATGCAACGGAAACAAGGCTGTGAACACACCGAAGCCTATAAACAAAAACGGGAATAATAAATGTTGTGTTTCTGCAGGTATTGCTGTTTGGGATAAAGTCAGTATGTCAAAACTATGCCCGGCTGTGAAATACAAACCCAACATGCCGACTAAGATCAGCGCAGAACCACCCATCAGCATCAGGGCCAGTTTATTGGCACTGTATTCTTTTTTACCACTTCCCCAGATACCGATCAGTAAATATTTAGGTATCACGGAAATTTCAAGGAAGAAGAAAAGAATGAACAGGTCAAGCGAAATAAAGAAACCATAAGCACCGAGTGCCAGTAAGAGGAGGAGAAAGTAAAACTCTTTGGTCATCTTCTCAATATTCCAGGACACCAGTACACCGGCGATCACCACAAAGGAGGTCAGTAAGATCATGGCCACTGAAATGCCATCCACGCCAAAATGGAAATTGATACCCAGGGAAGAAAACAAAGGGTAGTTCATTTCAAAAAACACCTGTTCCGTATTGCCTGCTGCTGTTTCCTGCCGGAAAGCAAGGAGCAATGCAACTGCCAATCCCAGTTGTACAACAGAACCGGCTAATGATATCCATCTTACCTGCTGCTGGTTGCGGGAGAGCAATACAGCAACCGCTGTCAGTAAAGGGGCTCCTATGAGTAATAAAAG
>CALRSN020000305.1:0-4270 GCA_943370865.1 Bordetella parapertussis | reverse complement strand
GCTATGTTTTTACTACCCTGGTCTAATAATGCTTTGGCTAATTGTTGAGTGATGGTACTGCCACCGCCTTGTTTACCGAATGTAAAGACAGCCCGTAAGGTTGATTTGAAATCAATACCGGAGTGATCATAAAAACGTTCATCCTCTGTGGCAATAAGGGCATCAATGACATGTTTGGAGATATCCCGATATTTTACATTGCTGCGGTTTCCTCTTTCCGTGTAATATTTCCCCATCAAGGTACCATCGGCTGCATACACTTCGGAAGCCTGTAGTATGGATGGATTTTCAAGATCCTTCAGGGATGGCATCTTTCCAAAAATGCCAAAATTGGCTAATGCGATCAGGAGAATAAATGCACCCAGACCTATAAGGAAGAGGCGCCAGAAAATGCGAACTGATCTTTTCATGTGAATTGAATGGTTGTGGTGATGAAGGTCTGCTTTAGGCAGCAAATATCATGCACCGAAAATAGGAAAATCCATGTGGGCAACCGGGTTGCAGCATTTAATTTTTTGCCAAAACAGGTAGTTCAACCTGTTAAAAACTCAGAACTTACCCGGCAACTGCTGGTTGAGGAATGTTTTGTAACCTTCCAGGTTTTTGTTAGCCTTTAATAATTCAAGGTTCCTTTCGGAGATCATCGTGAAATAATACTTACCGCCTTTCAGCCAGGGGATGATCTCATTGGCCGTCCTTGGTCTTGTCTTTTCAATATAGGAGAGGGCTTCAGCTGCATCTTTGAAAGGGCTGATCAGCATCAACCGGTTGTCGTTATCCAGTTGCAACAGGTCGATCGCAAATTGTTTATTATAGAAAGTTTCCCGGTTATGCCGGAAGAAAGCATTCTTGGCTTCGTTGGAGAAAACGGGGTCCACTTTATTTAGCACCAGTACTACAAATTGCGGATCAGTGGCGGCAAAAGTAAAGGGCGATGCAGCAGGTGGAGGAACTACCGGCTTTTTATTGGCACTGTCTGCTGCTGGTTTATTGTTTATGGCAACAGGAGGAATAACCGGTTTATTCACAGCAACCGTATCTTTCTTAACAACAGGTGGAGGGATAACAGGATTATTGGCAACCGGCCTGTTCATTTTTATTTCTTCAGCCGGGCGGTTCACCACTAAATTCTTTAATTCTTCCTCGATCTTGCTCCTGTTTTTTAATACATTGATCAGGTTGGCGGCTCTTTCGGCTAATGGAGATTTTGGAAAATTAATAGTGATATCGGTAAGGATCTTTGTGGCGGCACTGTCTTCCCGTTGTCTTACATAATAAACCGCTTCGATATAGAGTAATTGCGGTGTCCAGTAATTACTGCTGTATAAACTGTCAGCTACTTTCTTTTGTGCAATAGCTTCGGAGAATTTTCCTTCTATGAACAGGTCGTAGATCTTTTCATAGGTTTTTGTAGCATCACTATTGGCAGTTTTGGACTGGGGATTTTTTCCCGTGGTAATGATGGTAGTGAAATTGCTGCTGCCGTAGTTTTCACTCATTAGTTTTTTGATAGCAGCAGCTTTCGCTGTTTCGCCATTCTTATTATAACAATAATAAAGATTGAATAAAACTTCATCCATCGGTTTGAATTCCGGGAAACGGGTCCGCAGGTTTTCAAGCGTTGCGGTTCCTTCCATACAATCTTCAATCTCCTGGATATAGGATTTGCCCAGGTTGAAGAGGGCAGATTTAACTGAATCATTTGATTTTTGCAGCAACTCGGCAGTCAGGGGGAGTTTGCTGTACAACCCTTCAAAAGTGGCTTCTGTCTCTGCACTGTTATCAGTATTGTTTTTGATAACAACATTGGGATTCCGGAGCTGGTTATTATCCTGTACAATATTACTGCGGTTGGCACTTCTGCGCCAGTTATCCGTATTCGGACGGGTTCCCCAACGGGCTTTAAAATCATTCGCCCCTTTCATTTTCGAAGATGTATTATAAAAATACCATTCTCCTTTAGTGTCATTATTTGAAAAAAGATTGGCTGCCGGTGTTTGTTGAAAAGGAGAACCGGTAGTAGTGCCTATTGATTCATCTTTCAATCCCTGTTGTTTTCGTAACTGCTTCACCAGTTTTTTGACGATATCCCTGCGATCCTCGTCAGGCAAAGCAGCGATGCGCTGAAGACTATCCTGTCTTTCTATTATCTCGAGGCTGGCAGCAATATTACCCAGTGCTTCTTTGCGCTGGAGTATAGCTTCCGGGTTCTTTAATTCAGGATCATCCATGCGAAGGCTGTCATAGAAATTATAAGACTGTCGGAATAATTTTTTCCCAAACGAAAGTTCTGCCAGCTGAAGAAAAGCCTTGTTACGTTGTGCCGGGTTATTATTGTTGTATTGAGTACTTTTAACAAGCAGGGGAATAGCTGCATCAATATTATTTCTCTCCAGCTGCATTTGTGCAGCCATGTAATAAATGATGTCACGATACTCTTCATATTTATCCCGCTTTGCCATTTTCAGCAACTCGGCAATATTTTTTTCAATATACCCTTCACCGCCATCTTTATTCACCCGGATGGAATAAAGCCGTGCATAGATATCAAGTATCGGGTCAGTTGTGTGTTTGATGGCTTTGGCATAATAATCTTCTGCCTCTCCGGGTTTGTTGGCATTCTCATATAATTGAGCCACGAGATATTCCCATCTTGCCCGTTCCTGTTTATTGGTGGCATTATCTAATGCCTGTGAAAGATGAAGAGCGGCACTGTCCCACATGGCTTGTTTATAAAACCAGTATGCCTGCACTTCTTCCAGGTCGTTCTGCAATCTTTTGGGAAATACAGGATCATTACGCAGTGTTACAATAAGACTGGCTGCTTCTGCAAAAAGATCCTGGGCCAGGAAATTCCGTATCTGCCAGATAAAAGCATCATTCCGGCTGGGCGGTTCACTGAATATTTTCCTCGGCAGGCTGTTCTTTTCTTTGGTGGCAATACTATAAGCGGTGCCATCCCGGCCACTGCCTATCGTTTTATAGTAACCATCTTTTTCTTTCTGGGCAAACGCATAATTGATGTATTGAAACATCAGGTAAGCCGAATCAAAATCTTTCCGGAGATAATAGGAAGTTCCCCAAAGCAAATAAAGATTATCGATCCAGTCATTGCGAAGATCATGTAGGGCAATACCGGTTTGCACTTTATATGAAACGGAATCGATCTGCAGGGTGTCTCCTGCTGTCACATCCAGGCTATAATTGTAAAAAGACAGAAGTTGCGAGTAATCATCCTTATGGGCCATTTTTGCCCTTTCGACGATCTCGTTGATTTTATTATTGGCGTTGAAAAAGAAATTGTAATGGGTGACGGTGTTCTGCATGAAACGGCGGGGCACCGTAAATTTCTTCTCTTCTGACCGTTCTGACCGCAAAGTTCTCTCGCTATATTCCTTAGGTTTTTTCAGGCCCAGGGAAAAGCCTAACTGTCCAAAAGCTGGTTCACTGAACTGGCAAAGGAAAAGGAAGAATAATGTAGCAGTAGTCGTATTGCTGGTAAGTCTCATTGTCCGTCTCAAACTAAAGTCTTAATAACTGAAATTCAGATAATTTAGTATAAAAATAAGCGTTTTTATTTTGGCAGGAACGGCCCTGGGCTATTGGCAAAACCGACCTTCATTCCTTACCTTTAATTCCCTTAAAAAGATGGTTATGGCTAAATTAGATGCGGGCTCCACCCTGAAGAGGCTTCGCAACAGGTATCGGCTGGTGGTCATGAATGATGACACCTATGAAGAAGTGGTGACTTTTAAATTATCCCGGCTGAGCGTTTATGTTATGTTGAGCACAGTTTTTGTGTTATTGGTGGGTCTTACAGTCGCCCTCATCGTCTTCACACCTTTGAAATATTATATCCCCGGTTATGATGACCTCAAGATCGGCCGGGAATACCGCCAGTTGAAGTACAAAGTGGATGAAATGGAGAAGAAAATGACCGACCTGGAACAGTATAATGCGGGCCTGAAAAAGGCACTGGCATCCGATAAGACCGTGGTTTTAGACACCACCCAGTTGAATGTGCCGAAACCGGAAATTTCAAAAGATTAATCGCTATACCCTATGTTTAACGCCAAAAACAAAACCGACATGCAGCCTGAAAAAACCAATGGAACAGGAAACGGCACTACGCTTATCAGTGCCGGAACTACACTAAAAGGAGACATCAGCAGTAATGGTGACCTCCGCATCGATGGAACCATCATCGGCAATATTCAAAGTAACGCCAAGATCGTAATCGGGGCCAATGGAGTGGTGGAAGGAGATATCA
>CALRSN020000304.1:0-4281 GCA_943370865.1 Bordetella parapertussis | reverse complement strand
CGATATCGATGGCGTAATGATGATAGCCCTGCAGGCATTGGAAAAACGAACAACTGGTCAACAGCAGGATATAATCATACTTAATAAAGAGGTTGCCGATTTAAGGGCAATCATCGTGGAGCAAAAAAAGTTACTGGATGCTATAATTAGCCAAAACAATAAACAGTAACAGAATTATGAAATACTTCAAAAAGTAAAGGATAAGCCATCAGCTTATCCTTTACTTTTAAAACTTAAAAAACCTACCCTTATAAGGTTTTCAGCACATCATTCATACTTCTCACAGCATCTGCACTTTTATTGAATGCAGCTTGTTCGGTTTCGTTCAGTTTAAAGTCAAGGATCTTTTCCCAGCCGTTCTTACCAATAGTAACAGGAACGCCGAGGCAAATATCTTTTTGACCATATTCACCATCCAATGCCACGCAGCAGGTGAATAATTTCTTTTCATCACGCAGGATGGATTCCACTAATGCAGCTCCGGCTGCACCGGGTGCATACCAGGCAGAAGTACCGATAAGAGCTGTTAAGGTAGCACCGCCCACCATCGTATCTTTTACAATCTTCTCCTGCTGTTCAGCAGATAAGAAATTGGTAACAGGGGTACTGTTCCAGGTAGCGAGGCGGATCAAAGGGATCATAGTAGTATCGCCATGACCACCAACAACTACTGCATTCAAATCGGAAGGTGAACAACCGAGATGCTGGCTCAACTGGTATTTGAAACGGCTGCTGTCTAATGTACCGCCCATACCAATGATTCGGTTTTTAGGTAAACCGGTGGATTGTAAAGCGAGATAGGTCATCGTATCCATCGGGTTGCTGATCACAATGATGATCGCATTGGGAGAATGCTTCAAAATGTTTTCGCAAACACCTTTAACAATGCCGGCATTCACACCGATCAGCTCTTCACGGGTCATACCAGGCTTGCGGGGCAGGCCTGAAGTGATAACGACAACGTCACTGCCGGCTGTCTTTGCGTAATCATTGGTGCTGCCAGTGATCTTAGTATCAAAGCCAAGTAAAGTGGCTGTTTGCATCATATCCTGGGCCTTGCCTTCAGCAATACCTTCTTTGATGTCGAGTAATACCAGTTCCTGGCAAAGTTCTTTACGGGCAATATTATCAGCACAGGTAGCTCCAACCGCACCAGCGCCTACAACAGTTACTTTCATGGAAAATGTTATTTATAAATGAGTAATTATTTGCGCAGCAAAGGTAGGTGCTGGCAGTTAAAATTGAAGGTCAATTTTGATTTTCCTGAGTATTATCATACCCTGTTTGCACCAGGTAATAAAGAACTGAATTTCGTCATACCAGGTGATTATTTTTCAAATATTGCCAATACTTTTTCAACCGGCATGGAGCCTTCAAAAACAGTGATGAGTTCTTTTTTCCGGTTATAAAATGCAAGAAAGGGGAGACTGTGGATCGTAAAAAAACTGGTCAGGAAGTAATGGGTGTCCTGGGCTACAACAATATTCTTGTAGTTGGCCAACTGGTAACGTTCCCGGAAGGCCATCATACTGTCAAAAGGCGCATACGTAGCCATCACGATCTGAATATGCCTGAATTTGTCAATATGTTTGATGATCGCCGCTGTCTCCTGCTGGCAATGTTCACACTGCGGGTTAAACAGGATCAACAGGGCGGATGCTTTTTTATCTAAATCGGTTTTGGTAAAAAAACTACTGCTGTCAGTGTTGAGCAGCCTGACCGGGGGAAATGATGGAAACCGTTTATAAGGTGGCAGGGTGGAATCGGTTTGTGAAAAAAGAGTAATTGCCAGTAGTGTACATATTGCTAATAAACAGCTTTTCTTCATACCATAAAGATAAACAGCATTGGCTGGACCGGATAGGGGTTCAAGTATATTATGATTGCCCCGTTTGAATGTGTTTTTATTTACTTATTGCCATCAAAACCCACTGCCTTATCTTTGCCGCCTCAAAATTTGTATTCAATATGGCAACAACAGCAGACATCAGCAGGGGGCTCATCATCAAACTGGATGGCAGCTTATATACTGTGGTGGAATTTGGTGAGAACAAAACAGCCCGTGCTGCGGCTAAAGTGTGGGCAAAACTGAAAGGAGTGGACAATAACCGCTCCATTGAAAAAACCTGGAACTCAGGAGATAGCATCTTCCCGGTGCGGGTAGAAAGAAAAAGCTACCAGTTTCTTTATAAGGATGACAGCGGCTATAACTTCATGGATACCGAAACTTTTGAACAGGTAGCGGTCCAGGAAAATATGGTGGATGCTCCACAGTTCTTAAAAGATGGCCAGGAAGTAAGTGTATTGTTCAATACAGAAACTGAATTGCCGATGAGTGTGGAATTACCGGATAAGATTGTGATGCTGGTTACCTATACAGAACCAGGGTTGAGAGGAGATACTGCCACCCGTACCCTGAAACCCGCAACTATTGAAACAGGTGCCACGGTCAACGTTCCTTTATTTGTGAATGAAGGAGAGCAGATCCGTATTAATACCAAGACAGGCGAATACGTAGAAAGAGTAAAATAACCTCACCTATAAATTGAGGCAAATGGCCCTGAATCACCCGGTTTTGGGCCATTTTTCATCAATTTTGGCCCGATTCAGCCTTAAAACACTTAAAAATCATTTGAAAAGCTGGCTGTGTTTTCCCTAACTTAGCCCCCTGCCTGCTTCCCGGTAGGTACTTTTCTAAACCAAAACTTCTTTCAAAATTGAAAAACATGGATTTCAAGCAAATACAGGAGTTGATCAAAATGGTCAACAAGTCGAATATTGGCGAACTGACCATTGAACAGAAAGACTTCAGGGTTACAATCAAACAGAAAGAGGATCATGTTACCCAGGTTGTTGCTGCTGCGCCAGTGCAATCAATGCCGGTACAAACAGCCGCTCCGCAACCAGCAGCGGCCAGTAACAATGCCCCTGCTGCGGAAAAGCCAAAACCAGCAGAGGCTCCTGCCGGTAACCTGGTAACCATTAAAAGCCCGATGATCGGTACGTTCTACCGGAAAGCATCTCCCGATAAACCTAATCTGGCAGATATCGGTAGTGAAATAGCTCCCGGTTCCGTGGTTTGTATCATCGAAGCGATGAAACTTTTCAACGAAATTGAAAGTGAAGTAAAAGGAAAGATTGTGAAGGTGCTGGTGGAAGATGCTTCCCCGGTTGAATACGATCAGCCTTTGTTCCTGGTAGAACCAGCGTAGTATGATAATCGTCCATAGATTATTGCCCATAGTTTAACAGGCTATGGATGATCGTCAATGGACATTTTAGTTTAACAGAAAAGAAAATACAATGTTCAAGAAAATACTGATTGCAAACCGTGGTGAAATTGCGCTGAGGGTGATCCGGACCTGCCGGGAAATGGGTATCAAAACGGTGGCTGTTTATTCCACAGCAGACAGGGATAGCTTACACGTAAAATTTGCTGATGAGGCCGTTTGTATTGGTAAGCCACAAAGCACAGACTCTTACCTGAATATACCACATATCATGGCAGCCGTGGAGATCACCAATGCCGATGCCATTCATCCGGGCTATGGTTTCCTGGCCGAGAATGCCAGGTTTGCCCAGATATGCAATGACCACGGTATAAAATTTATTGGCCCCACACCGGATATGATCAACTCCATGGGAGATAAGATCACCGCCAAGGATACGATGATCAAAGCTGGTGTACCGGTTGTACCTGGTGGCGAAGGTCTTTTGCAAAGCCTGGACGAAGCTATCGGTCTGGCCAAAGGAATGGGTTACCCGGTTATATTGAAAGCAACAGCCGGTGGTGGGGGAAAAGGAATGCGTATCGTTTGGGAAGAATCCGAAATGGAAAGAGCCTATAACAATGCCAAGGCTGAAGCCGCTGCATCCTTCAAGAACGATGGTATCTACATGGAAAAATTTGTAGAAGAGCCAAGACATATTGAGATACAGGTAGCCGGTGACCAATATGGAAATGTTTGTCACCTGAGTGAACGAGATTGTTCCATTCAGCGTCGTCACCAGAAACTGGTGGAAGAATCTCCTTCTCCGTTTATGACGGATGAACTCCGGTATAAAATGGGAGAGGCAGCTAAAAAAGCGGCGGGTGCTATCAATTATGAAAGTGTGGGTACGATAGAATTCCTGGTGGATAAACACCGCAATTTCTATTTCATGGAAATGAACACCCGTATCCAGGTGGAACATTGTGTAACAGAAGAAGTGATCAATTTTGACCTGATCAAGGAGCAGATCAAAATTGCGATGGGAGAAAAAATTTCCGGGCAGGATTAT
>CALRSN020000303.1:0-4288 GCA_943370865.1 Bordetella parapertussis | reverse complement strand
TACCAGCAGGTTGCGGGGACTCATGAGGCCCAGGGCTGATGAACTGCCCACCGTTTTTACTGATTTATCTTCCGTGCAGTAAACGGAACGCATTTCCTGGTTATCCCACCAGAAATTTCCGGTGATACCATTGATGGCCGGAACCGAGCCGGTATATATGGAAGCATGCCCGCAGGCCGTAACAGTAGGAGCATAAGGTATTAATGTATTCTCACAGGCAAAACCCTGGTTCAGCATTCGTTTAAAGCCACCATCTGGGGCATAACGATCATAAAAACGATAGAGATAATCCCAGCGCATCTGGTCAACAACGATTCCCACCACCAATTTGGGCCTTGGCACAGACTGAGAACTGGCCATTAAAGTAGAGACAAGCAATAATGCAACGATAAATTTCCGCATAGAGTAGTATTAGGTGACAAATGTAAGTGATTCCCTTATTCAGATTCCCCCGGAACAGGAAACCCGTATTAAGTGACGATTAAACTTTATGTGCAGTTGCCCGACAGGCGAACATAAACATTCTATAGTTTGAAGCCCTTTAACCCGGGCTTTTTATTGGCCATCGCCATCAGTACCGTTTGTTGCAACCGGGCTGCTCTTGTTTCAGGTCTTTTGGCACTGTCGATCCAAGAAAGAAATTGCTTGCGGATGCTAAATGAGAAATTCAGGAAATGCTCTTTAGCTTTCTTGTTTTTGGTGAAGAGTTTCTCCAGATCATCCGGAATGGTATTCGTGGCGGCTGCGTTATCAGAGTAAGTCAATGTATCCCAACTGCCGTTTTTCTTTGCTGTTTCAATCGTAGCAAATCCTGCGGGCATCATCAGCTTCCCCTGTATTAGTTTTTCAATCCTTGTTTTGTTTAGCTGGCTCCATACACTTTTGGGTTTGCGGGGTGTGAACTTTAACATGGATCTTTCCTCATCCAGTTTACGGGGCAGACTGTCAATCCAGCCAAAGCATAACGCTTCTTCCACGGATTCATCATAAGTTACTCTGGGCTTGCCGGATTCTTTTTTATAATAAATGAACCAGATACCCGGCGAACTGGTATGATTTTTTTCCAGCCATTGCCGCCAGGCTTTTCTTGTTTTGGGATGAAATGTTTTGTAATCAGGTGCCGCCATTACAGTTTGGTAATTTTTAATTCCACTCTTCTGTTCTTTGCCCGGTTTGCCTCTGTATCGTTGGGTGCAACAGGTTGATCAGGCCCAAGACCTTTAATAGTGATCAGGCCTTCGTCAATTCCTTTTGAAATAAGGTAGTCTTTGCAGCTTCTTACTCTTTTTAGCGATAGTTCCCTGTTCAGGCTGGCGGAACCTTCGGAAGAAGTATGACCCGATAACAGGATTTCCATGGAAGGATTCTGGTGCATAAAGGCAGCAAGTTTATCCAGTTCCTGTTTGCCGGCTGCCTGCAATACAGCGCTGTTCACGTCAAACTGTATATTCTTCATCACGATATTATCACCTTCCTGCAAGGTCTTATCGTTGAATTTTACTTTACCGGAACGTTTCAGTTCTAGTATCACATTTTCGGTTGTTTCTCCTTCAATTACATCCACTTGTTTTTGAGCGGAGGAATATCCGGCTGCACTGCCAGCTACCATATTCAAACCGGCAGGAACAGCCTGTAACAGGAAATTCCCTTCCACATCCGTTTGCACCGTTCCATAATCCTTTACCTCAGCATTGGCATTCGCAATAGGCTTTTTTGTTTCCTCGTCAATGATCGTTCCTTTGATGCTGCCTTTATATAAAATGCCTTTGGGGTTGATCAGCAGTTTTACAAAATCAACCGCAAAACCATCACCAGTTTCTGTCACGGGGTCATCAATGAAGATCACTAGCGAATCGGCTTGCAGCATAGCCAGTTGTTCAGCGGCGAATTTGATGGTAATGAGTTTACCAACGGGCCCGCCTTGGTTCACTCCGTTGATGATCTTTTCCGCTTCAATGAAACGCTGCCCGTTTATTTTGAACTGGAATTTTTTCTGAAATTCCGGAGACTGAAAATCATCAATGAATAATTGCAGCGCTGCGGCTCTTATAGTAATGTCTTTAATATCTTTTAAAGGGATAAAAAGTGGGACAGGATTATTCGCAGGCCGTTCCGTTGAGCCAACATATCCTTCATGTGAAGCTTCGCTGCCGTATTTATATCCTGTAGGCACCATGATCCTGTCGGTGCCGGGAGCATCAATTTTATCCGGTTGCCAGGGATAAGCATGCGGGTCAGTATTTCTTCCGGAAAAAGGGTTAAACCCTTCGGCCCAGCCATGGCTGAGGTTATCAATATCACCCACCCTGATCATGGCATCAGCTTCAGGTGTATTTTTCAGCACAAGAAATTGTTTCCTCCAGTTGCCATCCGCTTCGGTGGTTTGAGTGAAGGATGGAAAGGAGTAACCAAAAAATAAAACAAACAGGCAGAACAACTCTCTCATAAAATGATTCCAGGTTGTCTGCTAATTTACTTCTTCTTTTTCTTAATAATTCTCGGCCGGTGGCTTTGTCAGTATCTTTCTTTTGACAAGATCATAAGAAAGCAACTGCCCAAATGTGTGTGCCAGGATAGTGGTGGAGGCATAATCAAACGTCCGGGTTCGGGCTGAATAGATGATCTGCCTGGAAGCGCCGTCATAAAAATTACATTCCCAGGTAAACCGGGTTTGTACACCATAATAACCCGGAGTATATATCCTGTCATTTACCGAGTTCATGTATTGTTCAAAGCGACTGTTTTGTCCGGCCCGGAGACTATCGGTAATCCGACCCGGCACATAGAATTTCTCTTTTTGCTTATCCAGCAATACCAGGGTGAATACGGCATCAAAATTTCTGCCTGCGATAGCGGCAATTGCCCTGTTCGTATCGCCTTTTACAAAAGTGCCCGCCGGGTAGATGGTATTAGCGGCGATGGCATAATAACCCATATTTCGCAAGTCTTCGGTCAGGTGATCCTCCATTTTTGACTGTAACACATTATCGGTATCGGTAGCAATCGCCAGCACCAGTATTTGTTTGTATTGTTTAGGTTGCAGGTTTTCGGCTGTCCAATGCCGGGTGATCTTGCTGGGCTGGCAGGCAACAAGCAGGGCCAGCAGGGGGAGCAGGAGTAGTTTTTTCATTGGTCGGTTTTAGAGTATAAAAGTACCAGAGCGGGTAGTTAATAAGATTGAGGCAGGTCAACCAGGTATAAGAGTTTTATCAGCAATTGAACTTGCTGGTGCTCAATTCTTTTCCCCAACTGTGAATAACTACAAATTGAGGGTGCAAGGCTCGTTTTGGTATATTTGCCCGATTGGCTGTTTTTCGACGGAAACGGTAGTTCATAGACTGTTAAATGCTGTCTGTTTGGAGGAAACTGTTGTCTGTTGTGATGGCTGACTGAAAACTAATAACCTATAAATATTGGGAGACTGGCTGCGACAGCGCCCCGCAAGATTATGGCAAAAGAAAAAGATACAACCAACCTGTTCGATTATACGGAAGACAGTATCAAATCGCTGGACTGGAAAGAGCATATTCGTTTACGGCCCGGTATGTATATCGGTAAACTGGGCGATGGTGCTTCACCGGATGACGGGATCTATGTACTGGTGAAAGAGGTGATGGATAACTGTATTGATGAATACACGATGGGGCATGGGAAAACAGTGGAACTGACGATTGAAGGAAAGACTGTTACGATCCGGGACTATGGCCGTGGTATTCCACTGGGTAAAGTGGTGGATGTGGTGAGCAAGATCAATACCGGTGCGAAATATGACAGCAAGGCTTTCCAGAAATCAGTGGGGTTGAATGGGGTGGGTACCAAAGCGGTGAATGCACTGAGCAATTATTTTAAAGTAACTGCGATCCGGGATGGAAAAGAAAAGACGGCTGAATTTGAAAGAGGTGTACTGATCAAGGAACATAAAGAAGCAAAGAGTACTGAACAAAACGGAACGATGGTGACCTTTGTTCCGGATGACCAGGTGTTCAAGAATTTTAAATTCTTACCGGAGTTCCTGGAGAACCAGATCTGGAATTATTGTTTCCTGAATGCAGGATTGAAGATCCTTTTTAATGGTAAAAGCTTTATCAGTAAAAACGGGTTACTCGACCTGCTGCAACGCAAGACCAATGAAGACGAGATCCGTTACCCGATCATTCACTTAACCGGTGATGATATTGAAGTGGCGATATCACATACCAATGACTATGGTGAAGATATTTACAGTTTTGTCAATGGCCAGCATACCACGCAGGGTGGTACGCACCAGCAGGCCTTCCGGGAAGCCTAT
>CALRSN020000302.1:0-4297 GCA_943370865.1 Bordetella parapertussis | reverse complement strand
GGTTCTCGCCATACCGCATTGTTTTTTGAGGTTTATTGAAGGGAGTTTCTATGCTGGTTTGGTGGAAATAGTTAGAGATAGCTGTATCATATGCTGTGCATACATCAAATGCTTTGATAGCATATGCTCTTCTTTGTTCAAGCGAAGTTTCCCCCTGTTGAGAAACCAGCAGCCCGGCAAATTCTTCATACTCTGCTTTCCTGGCAACTACAACAACGTCTTTAAAATTCTTGGCAGCACCACGGATCATAGAAGGTCCGCCGATATCTATTTTTTCAATGATGGCTTTTTCATCCGTAGTAGAAGCCACTGTTTCTTCAAACGGGTAAAGGTCAACGATCACCAGGTCGATCTCCGGAATATGATACTGTTTCATTTCCTGCACATGTGTCTGATCATCTCTCTTACCAAGAATACCGCCAAAAACGGAGGGATGTAATGTTTTTACCCTGCCTCCAAGTATAGAAGGGTAGCTGGTCAGGGTTTCAACCGGTATCACTTTTGCGCCAAGGCTTTCTATAAAAGTTTGTGTGCCGCCGGTGGAATAAATCGTGACACCAAGCTCAGACAGTTGTTTGATAATGTTTTCCAGTCCGTCTTTGTAAAAAACAGAAATAAGAGCCGATTGAATCTTTTTATTCATAAAAATTTGAGTTGAAAGGCAGGCGGATCGCCAGGGAGCCGCAAAGGTAAGTTAACGGAGGTTCATCACAAAAGCCCCTTCTGTTGTTACGTTATGACAGGGAATACCCAGTGAGTCACAATCTTTTTTCCAAAGATTTGCCTTCCAGGAAGAATTGGAGCCATCAATAACGACCTGCCGGATAACGAAGCTATTGAGCAGCCGGTTTATATAGAGTTTTGGGTTTTTCGAGATGACCAGCAGATCAACTAGTTGCTTTTCTTCAACCGGCTCATAGTTAATGCTGTTGTCAAGGAGCAGTATCTTTTTTGATCGATATTGAAATAGCTGTTCTTTTTTAATAAATGCAGCGATATTGCCCGCCGGGTTGATCCTGTATAAAATCCGGGATGGCTTGAGGTGAAAATTTCTTGCAAAATCATCGGCCAGTAATGAGCTGTCACCATAAAAAAGGTATTTCCGGCCGCTGATGAAGTCAATAGCTTGTTTTTGGGGAACATTATAAACAATGATTCTTTGCTGCTGTTCACATACTATAAAGGACCATGACCGGAGTGCTAAAAAGCCCAGTATTGAAAGAAGGCCCCATTTCAATGCTTTACCTGATTGCTCCATTAGCCAGTAACTTATGGCAGCCACTGCTGCAATCAGTAAAATGGCCTGTGGGATGCTGATTTGTAACCCATCCCAAAGGGAGAAACGGATCGCTTCGACTCTTTCAATATAGGAATTCATCGCCCATATTAACCAGTGAAGAATTTTACCAAGGAAAATTGCAGCAGCGGGAATAAAGGAGATAATACATAAAATAATTTCCCCGATCAGAATTAAACTGGATAAAGGGACAGCCACAAAATTTGTTAAGAGAAAGTAATTCGGGAATTGATGGAAATGATAAATACTGATGGGAACGGTGAGAATTTGTGCGGCCAGTGTTACTGCATTCAGCTTCCAAAGGAAATCGATGGCTTTGTTCCGGAAGTAAAACCAGTTATAGATAGGCCGCATAAAAATGATGATGCTCAGTACAGCCGCATAGGATAATTGAAAGCCAACATCCCATAGCCAGTAGGGATTGATAAAAAGCAGGATAAATGCAGAAAGAGAAAGAGTATTGAAAATGGAAGTACGTTTTGTATAGCCTTCACCTAAAACAATACAAGTAAACATTAGTGCGGATCGTAGCACGGAAGGTTGTGCGCCAGCCAGCAAACTGAATAGCCAAAGACCCGTAATGATTAGTAATGGCCGCAACCACCTGAGTTTTTTTCTTTTCTGAAGAGGTTGTAGGAGTTGAACCAATAACCAATAGATCAAACCCAGGTGCAGGCCCGAAATGGCAATCACATGAACGACACCCGTATTGGTATAGGATTGTACCAGGGATTGGTCAAGGTCATCTTTATAGCCAATCAACAGGGCTTCAGCTAATCCTAGCTCTTTATTTCCTTTTATATTGGTGCGGAGAATATTGATGACCCAATCCCGGGCCCGGAAAATAAATGCAGGCAACCATTGTTCTTTTTTGGAACCCAGTATTTCAAATTCATCTTCTTGCAGGTAAACCTGGTGCGTAATACCCTGGAAGAGTGAATATCGTTTATAGTCGAAACCACCCGGGTTGCCCGAGTTTTTAATTTCCTGCAACGGTTTTTTGAAGATGATCTGTGAACCATAATTTAATTTCCGGAGTACACTGTCTTTCTTAAAATAGATAATGATCTTACCGGTTACCAGCCGGGATGAATCATTATGGAACAGGTAAGCGACAGATGCATTAGCTTTTAAAGATTTTGTTTTTTCAACCAATGGCTCGTCCAGGGTTACCATGACCGGGTCACCTGGATGGTAGTGCCCGCCTAACCATTGTGGCTCATGCCGTATATCCTCATGCCAGGTAAGCAAGGCGCCCAATGCCAGGAAAACAGAAAAAGCAGATACACCGTTAATGAATCCAAGCTGGTAACGATTGAAAAAGGAAAGAAAGAAAAAACTGCTGCTGACAAGGATACCGCTGATAAAAACTATCCACCAGGTGGATGGATTAACCTGCCAATGCCATTGCAGTATAATACCTGAGATCATTGCAAACAGCAGCCGGACGAAAGGAGCCTTTTTCCAAAAATAAACAGTAGTAACTGGCATATTTAAAAGATAAGCAGTCCGGGCTGTTCAAAAAATACTACTTAGCGGGTATTGCGGCCAGCATCTTATTGAGGTAAGCGATTTGGCCAAGGTGATAGATGTCATGCTGCACTAGGCCGTTCAGCAGGAAACGGAAATTATAGTTCCGGTAATCCACTTTCTCTTCCAGGAAAGCATCTTCTTTTTTCTTGAGTTCTTTAATGATCAAAGCATGCAAAGACTTGAGTTCTTTGATCCCTTTTCTCCAGCTATGCAATTTGGGGTCAATGATTCTCCAGTCCAGCTCTTCTGCTGCCCTGAGATCATAGCTGTTATCCTTTTGAACCCGTTTTAAAGTAAAGTCAGCCCAGGTGTTCATATGCCAGAGCAATTCGGCAAGGGAATGTTCAGTGTCATTGGGCTTTATAAAAACCTTCTTGCTATCGGTTTCATCAAGTATTTCATACATAGAACGGCCAAACCAGGGCTGGCCGTTCAAAAGAGATTCAAAACTGAGAATAACCGAAGAGATTTCTTTGTTCATACTTACTGGTTGATACTTCCGGCAAGATATAGACAGCAGGTTAATTTACAGTTTCTGCGTTTATCATTGTTACTACCGTTATTTAACGGGTTCGAATCTATTATTCTTCCCGGTAAAAAATTAATATTCTCACGGTGTTTGGCAATTATTTACACGGTATTTTTATATCATTCTTCCCCTTAAATATCTGTCAATCCATCTCTTATAAATAGGTTTAATTTATAATTGATTGAAAACGTAGTACTTATACGACAAATCCTACTTTCTCCCTCAATAGCTTTAGCCGGTCATTTTATACTTAAATCAACTAAATAACTAAAGCTATGGTAAAGGCTCAAAAAAAATCTGTAAAAGCAGGTAAATTGGTAAACACAGAACATGTAAACAGGGTGATCAGAAATTACAAACAGGAACGCTGGGTGCATAACTCCAAACGCCTGGGTAAGGAAGATTCACTAAGTGTCTGGTACAGCGTGGAGGAACTGGAAGAGTTCCTGGCAAAAGTGAAGGATCATGGGGGGGATGGTATCAAACTGTATTTCGGTGCTTATGATACAGAACATGCGCCTCAACCTTTGTATGAAGGAAGACAAACAGTGGTGCTGGTAGCGACAAGAGAGAAAAGAACCGAGCATGGACTTGTTGACAAAGATGTGTATATAAATGAGGGGAAAGACGCTACAATTTTAGCATATAATGCGGGTAAGCTCTGCCCTCCTCTTTGTACAACTGATGATGGATTTGGTATTGGTATCACCATTGTCGATAAAGGAGATGAAGGAATGGTCGTTGCCTAATCATATGAATAATTACACACTAAAATAAAACCTCCTATTTAGGAGGTTTTATTTTTATTTTTAGGTTCTATTTTTATCTATCTATGACCTTTCTCCCTATTTATGTTTATTTTATTGCGATTAGTTTTTTAGCGAGTTTATCTATTTATAGAAATTCTGGTTTATATAATAAGTCATTAATGTTATTTC
>CALRSN020000301.1:0-4299 GCA_943370865.1 Bordetella parapertussis | reverse complement strand
AAATCTTTAAAATGCTCTTTTTTAGTAAGTTCTTTATTAGCTGCTTTTACTTTTTGCAGATATTCCTTTATCAATTCTGTTTTGGTCATTGTGGAATCTTTGTTAAGGATAAAATTTCTCTAAAATAAGTAAAGCTTAGCAGAAATACGGAACAGTAAAACACTTATGTCTTTTGCCATAAAGGCCCAAAGACACGAAGAAGGGCTTCTTGTTAGACCCACCCCTTTCGCAGAGTAGTTGTTAGCAGAGACTCCTGCCCCTCCGGGGAGGGGATGTGCACTCCGATTATTGGAAATAAAAAGTCCCGCTTGTTCAGCAGGACTTTGATATGTGTTAGATTCCTCCTATCGTCGGAATGACAGGAACCGGAATGACAGGAGAATTATCCTTTCGCAAATTCTCTGCGAATAAGATTTAACGCTCCGCCTTCTTTGAACCACTCGATCTGCTGCTGGTTGTAGCTATGGTTGACGGCAATGGTTTCGCTGCTGCCGTCTTTATGGTTGAGGACGAGCTGCAGTTGCTTGCCGGGGGCAAAGGCGAGCAGGCCTTCCACATCAATGCTGTCGTCTTCGAGGATCTTGTTGTAATCTTCTTTATTGGCAAAAGTGATGGCGAGCATACCCTGCTTCTTCAGGTTGGTTTCGTGGATACGGGCAAATGATTTGACCAGTACCACCCGTACACCGAGATGCCTGGGCTCCATGGCCGCATGCTCCCGGGAAGAACCTTCGCCATAGTTCTCATCACCCACCACAATGCTGCCCACACCGGCTGCTTTGTAAGCCCGTTGTGTATTGGGCACGGTGCCATACTCACCGGTGAGCTGGTTTTTAACGCTGTCTGTTTTTTCATTGAAGAAATTCGTAGCGCCAATGAGCAGGTTATTACTGATATTATCCAAATGACCCCGGAACTTTAACCAGGGACCGGCCATACTGATATGATCGGTGGTGCATTTGCCTTTGGCTTTGATGAGCAGTTTTAATCCTTTGAGATCGGTGCCTTCCCAGGCAGCGAAAGGATATAATAATTGCAGGCGTTTACTGTCCTCCTTTACGGCCACCTGCACTTTGCTTCCATCTTCAGCCGGTGCCTGGTAACCGGCATCTTCCACGGCAAAACCTTTCACCGGTAATTCATCACCACCGGGTGCATCGAGTTTTACCTGTTCGCCTTTATCGTTGGTGAGAGTATCCGTAAGCGGGTTAAAGTTCAGGTCGCCGGCAATGGCCAGGGCCGTTACTAATTCCGGCGAAGCCACAAAGGCCATGGTGTTGGGGTTGCCATCGGCCCGTTTGGCAAAGTTGCGGTTGAAGGAATGCACGATGGTGTTCTTTTCCTGCTTCTCAGCACCCATGCGGTCCCACATACCGATACAGGGTCCGCAGGCATTGGCAAATACAGTAGCACCGATCTCTTCAAACACATTTAAGAAACCATCTCTTTCAATGGTATAACGCACCAGTTCGGAACCGGGAGTGATGGTGAACTCTGATTTTAATTTTAATCCTTTTGCTTTTACCTGCCTGGCTAAGCTCACCGCCCGGCTGATATCTTCATAGGAAGAGTTGGTGCAGGAACCGATCAAACCCACTTCAATCTTCGTGGGCCAGCCATTTTTGGCGGCTTCTTCTTTCATTTTGGAAATGGGTGTAGCAAGATCGGGAGTGAAGGGCCCGTTCAGGTGTGGTTCCAGTTCACTGAGGTTGATCTCGATAACCTGGTCGAAATATTTCTCCGGGTTGGCATAGGCTTCTGCATCACCGGTTAAGTATTCTTTTATTTTATCTGCCTCGGCAGCTACTTCGGCACGGCCTGTGGCAGCGAGGTAACGGCTCATGCTTTCATCATAGCCAAACGTAGAAGTTGTGGCGCCGATCTCCGCACCCATATTACAGATGGTGCCTTTACCGGTGCAGCTCATGCTCTGGGCACCTTCGCCAAAATATTCCACGATGGCATTGGTACCGCCTTTTACGGTGAGGATACCGGCCACTTTTAAGATCACATCTTTGGGGGCCGTCCAGCCATTGAGTTTGCCGGTGAGTTTTACCCCGATGAGTTTGGGCATTAAGAGTTCCCAGCTGAGGCCGGCCATTACATCACAGGCATCTGCCCCACCCACTCCAATGGCCACCATGCCGAGACCCCCGGCATTGACGGTGTGCGAATCGGTTCCGATCATCATACCACCGGGAAAGGCATAGTTTTCCAATACCACCTGGTGAATGATACCTGCGCCGGGTTTCCAGAAACCGATGCCGTATTTATTGGAAATGGAAGAGAGAAAATTATAGACTTCTTCGTTGTCGGTAACGGCTTTCGTTAAGTCGGCCTTGCCTTCTGTCTTGGCCACGATCAGGTGATCGCAATGCACGGTGCTGGGCACGGCTACTTTTTTGCGGCCGGTGGTATCGAACTGGAGCAGGGCCATCTGGGCGGTGGCATCCTGCATGGCTACCCGGTCGGGGGCAAAATCCACATAGGCTTTTCCTCTTTCAAAATCGGTGATGGGCACACCCGTCCAGAGGTGGGAGTACAATATTTTTTCTGCTAAGGTAAGCGGACGACCCAGGGCTTTGCGGGCGGCATCCACTTTGGCAGGCATTTCACTGTAGTGTTTTTTGATGAGGTCGAGATCGAAAACCATTGAATTTTAATTTAGAAGTTCATGGTTCATTGTTAATGGTTCATGGCCACTCGTCTATGAACTATGCGCCATGAACTATGAACCGAAAAAGTGCTGCGAAAGTACGAAAATCACCCGTCTGTATAACCTGCTGTTGCAGGGTTTGTTCAAATTCTCTACTTTAGTGGTATGAACCGGTTTAAAGATATGGTGGAATGGAATGCGTTTGGCGTTTGTACGGCCATTGGCAACCGGCTGGGTATTGCCACCAGCAAGATCCGGCAGTATTTTATGTATGCGTCGATCCTGACGATGGGCTCTCCTATTATCATCTACATGGTGCTGGCCTTTTTCCGGAATGTGCGGAAATATGTGATGGCGGCGAAGCGGAATCCGTGGTATTATTTGTAGTCGGGAGTCTTACCCCGGGTTGATTTTTTCCTTTTGTTGTAATTCATAAGTTTTGAAACACAGAGGCACAAAGGCACTGAGCTATGTGGTACTATGTGTTGAAGTTTCCAACACTGCTGATTAAATGATCCCCGTTCTTAATTACTCTCCTTTCTTTTTCCCTTGATGGAAAAAGAAACAAAAAGATCAAGGCAACCGCAATTGCTCCGCAGCGTTGCCGGGCCAACGCACACGAAGACCCCGGCAAATTGTAATAGTATGTTTCTGTTGTACTGGTTGTTGAAGACCCTGCTGCATGAACTATGTACTTTCAGAAGGCGCTGTGTTCCGCCCGGCAGTATTACAATTGCCAGTTTCCTTAACAGGACGGAACAAGGCGCTGGAAGATTTCCTGTAACCCTTTAAGCAAAAAAAAGGCACTAACAACTTTGTGTTCTTAGTGCCTTTGTGTGAAAGTTATTTTCATCAACAACCATCATCTGCTTTTTCTCCCGGTTTTTTTTGCTGGTAGGGATTGAACAGGAAGGAAGGCTGAACGGGTTGTTTGGGAGTGACGGCTTCGGAGAACGTACTGATCTCGATAGCCCCGTTTTTTCCTTTGCTGCCATATTTTTTTACCGCTTCGTCTTTTTCCAGGCTGACCACTTTCATTTTCGATTTTTTTCCTGCTACAAAATCTTTGCTGAGATCGGCTTCTTTGCCATTCACCAGTACTAGCGGGGGATTATTTTTAAGATTGATCGTGCTGGCAGTTATACTGATGTCTTGTGGAGTGCCGGTTTGCAGGGTGGCATTTCCTTTCAGGGTCAATATTCCTTTTCCACTGGCCCATACTAATGTATCCGCATTGATCAGCATCGTGGTTGTACGTTTCTTCGGTGCTTTGGGTGGTTTGGGAGGAACCGGTGGTGCAGCGGGATGTTTTACGCCGGTGGGTGATTGGGGTGGTAATGGAGGCAACGGAGCATCCAGTTCCCCTAATGCAGTTGGTGCTGCTGGCGGTGCCGGTGGTTCGGGCAGATCATACTTGTCTTCAAAGCTTTTTTTCTGCTTGGGATCGGAAAGATCATACTCTTCTTTCTTCCCGGTTTTTAAAACCACCGTGGCTTTCTCATTATTCACCGTGATGGATCTTACATCGGGGTTCGCTGCTTCGGTCCACTGGCCTTCGGTGGGCAAGGGTGGCGGTGGTGGAGGCACCTTACCGTAGAGGTTTTCATAGTAATCGCTTTTCTCATTCCATTCGGTCATGAGCA
>CALRSN020000300.1:0-4308 GCA_943370865.1 Bordetella parapertussis | reverse complement strand
ACTCCTTTGAAAATTTATTATTGCCTTTTACGCTTTGGACTTTTGCTCTGGCTGTGTTTTGAATGAAAACACAAGCTTTGTTTTTTCGGGATCCACGTCTGCTTCCAGCACATCCCCTGCTTTTACATGTGTATTGAGTATCTCTTCAGCAAGCGGATCTTCCAGGTATTTCTGTATAGCCCTGTGCAATGGTCTTGCACCAAACTGCACATCGTATCCTTTATCTGCCAGGAAGTTTTTAGCATCTTCTGTAAGTGCCAGGCTGAAGCCAAGACTTGTCAATCGTTTTGTAACACCTTTCATCAGGATATCAATGATGCTGAAAATATTCTCTTTGCTCAATGAGTTGAAAATAATCACATCATCAATACGGTTCAGGAATTCTGGTGAGAAGGTTTTTTTCAATGCCTTTTCAATCACGGCTTTATTCGCTTCATCTTCATGTTCGATCTTATTGGCAGTGGCAAATCCTACTCCGGCTCCAAAATCCTTTAACTGCCGCACACCAATATTCGAGGTCATAATGATCGTCGTATTCTTGAAATCCACTTTCCTTCCCAATCCATCTGTTAACTGGCCATCATCCAGCACCTGCAACAATACATTGTAAATATCCGGGTGAGCCTTTTCAATTTCATCCAGCAGGATCACACTATATGGTTTGCGGCGTACTTTTTCTGTCAGCTGGCCACCTTCTTCATAACCAACATAGCCGGGAGGGGCACCAATCAAACGGCTGATCGTGAACTTTTCCATGTATTCACTCATATCAATCCTGATCAGCGCATCTTCGGAGTCGAACATATATCTAGCCAATGACCGGGCCAGTTCTGTTTTTCCTACACCAGTAGGGCCAAGGAAGATAAATGTACCAATAGGCTTCTTCGGATCTTTCAAACCTACCCTGTTCCGTTGTATTGCTTTCACCACTTTAGAGATAGCTTCAACCTGGCCAATCACCATATTCTTCATGTCATCAGCCATCTTACGCAGTTTGTCGGTCTCTGCCTGCACCATTCTCTTCACTGGTATGCCTGTCATCATACTTACTACTTCTGCAATGGCTTCTTCGTCTATCGGGAACCGTTTGTGTTTGCTTTCCTCTTCCCAGTCTGCTTTTGCTTTTTCCAGGTCTTCCTGCAAACGCTTCTCTGTATCCCGGAGCGATGCTGCTTCTTCAAATTTCTGGCTCTTTACTACTTTATTCTTCTCATTCTTCACATCTTCTATCTTCTTTTCCAGGTCTACAATGGTCTGCGGAACATTAATATTCTTTAAATGCACCCGGGCTCCCACTTCGTCCATCACATCGATGGCCTTATCGGGAAGAAGACGATCCGTGATATAACGATCACTCAGTTTCACACACGCCTCAATTGATTCATTGTTATAAGTAACGTTGTGATAATCCTCGTATTTGGATTTGATATTGTTCAAAATAGTGATCGTATCATCCACACTTGGCGGATCGATCACCACTTTTTGAAAACGACGGTCTAATGCCCCATCTTTTTCAATATACATTCGGTACTCATCGAGTGTTGAGGCACCAATGCACTGGAGCTCACCTCTTGCTAAAGCCGGTTTAAAGATATTGCTGGCATCGAGTGAACCGCTGGCGCCACCTGCCCCGACAATAGTATGTAACTCATCAATGAACAGGATCACATCACGGTTCTTTTCCAGTTCATTCATAATGGCTTTCATCCTTTCCTCAAATTGGCCACGGTATTTAGTGCCGGCAACCAATGCTGCAAGGTCAAGAGAAATAACTCTTTTATCGAACAACACCCTTGATACTTTCCGCTGAACGATACGCAGGGCAAGACCTTCCACAATAGCGGTTTTACCCACTCCCGGTTCACCAATTAAGATCGGGTTGTTCTTTTTACGGCGGGACAGTATTTGTGATACTCTCTCTATTTCTTTTTCACGGCCAACGATAGGGTCTAATGCACCCATCTCTGCCAGCTTTGTGATATCACGACCGAAGTTGTCCAGCACCGGGGTTTTGCTTTTGGCATTACCCTGTTGCTTACTGCTTCCTTTTTGACCGGAGTATTTTTTCTCTTCGTCAAAATCGTCATCATTTTCTTCTGAGAATTCGGCGCGGGGGTCATTGGATTTTACAATGCCTAATTCCTGCCTGAAAAGATCGTAGTCCACATCAAACTGATTTAGGATTTGTGTTGCAATATTTTCTTTGTTCTTTAAAATGGAAAGCATCAGGTGTTCGGTTTCCACGGTGGCACTTTTCAAAGCTTTTGCTTCCAGCACCGTAACACGAATCACTTTCTCGGCTTGCTTGGTTAATGGAAGACTGTTGATATTAGCAATATTCTTTCCTGTTTTATCCTTCACCGCTAATTCAATTTCCTTCCGGAGTTCGTAGAGGTCAACATTAAAACTTTTAAGAATACGGACGGCGGTATTATCTCCTTCCCGGATCAAACCGAGCAGCAGATGTTCGGTACCAATAAAATCATTTCCCAATCGTAAGGCTTCTTCCCTGCTGAATGAAATGATCTCTTTTACCTGGGCTGAAAAATTGTTATCCATGTAAGATAATTGGGTGTTGTACAATATTAACGAATATATTTGGTTCCTGTTTTCCCGTATTTATAAACGAGCTGTTGATAATTTAAGTTGTCGGAAACTGGCAGTTTTTTCACTTTGCCGGGGCTGACAGGCTCAACAAACAAAAAGTATGAACTATGCAGGTCAAAACGGATACCAAAGAAAGATTTCATGCCATCACGCTGCCCGGGACTTCACTTTCTGCTACTATGACAGAAGAATTGGCTGATTGTTTGTTACCCTACCTCCAAAATGACGTTAAAAACGTGGTGCTGATACTGAAAGACATCGAATCCATCGATATTGCTGCTGCCGAGAAGCTGGTGCATATTCAGCAAAAATACTACGAGAACAGCGCCTCCTTTGTGATCTGTGAATTGCAGCCGCAGGTGGAGGATTTCCTGGACAAAAATGAACTCCTGGAACTGATGAATGTTACCCCCACCCAAAGTGAAGCCTGGGATATTGTACAAATGGAAGAAATTGAGCGGGAATTCCTAGACGAGGAGGGCACGGAGGGCTGAGCAGCAGCTGAGAATAAGTTTGGGTCTTAATCACAATACATCGTACTTCGTATATCTAAAATTGCTCATTGCTGCATGCTCGCTGTCACGATCCTTGGAAATAACTCGGCTGTACCAGCCTTTGACCGACATCCCACCAGCCAGGTGGTTACCCTGGATGGGAATAATTACCTTGTTGACTGTGGTGAAGGCACCCAGATCCAAATGATCAACTACAAGATCAGGAGGAGTAAAATATCGCACATCTTCATTTCACACTTACATGGTGACCATTATTTCGGACTGATCGGCCTTATCAATAGTTTCAGCTTGCTCAGCCGCCAGCAGGACCTGCATGTTTTCGGCCCGGAACCACTGAAAGAGATCATCGACTTGCAGCTAAGAGTTGCTGATACCAGCCTGTCGTTTAATCTCTACATCCATGCGATAAAAGGAGCAGCCACGTTAGTAGATGATGAGAAGATCACCATCAAGTGTTTTCCCACCAATCACCGGGTGGAATGCTATGGCTTTTCGTTTACCGAAAAAAGACAACCCCGCCGACTTGATCCACAAAAAGCCATCGAACAGGAAATACCTTCCTCTTTTTATGACCGGCTGAAGAACGGGGAAGACTATACCCGGAAGGACGGAACGGTTGTCAAAAATGAATCCGTAACAGAACCAGCCCTGCCGGGGCATCGCTATGCTTTTTGTGCCGATACCAAATATGATGAATCCATCCTGCCCCATATACAGGGTTTTGACATGATCTATCATGAAACCACCTACCTGGACAATCTCCGGGAAAGAGCCGAACTCCGTTTTCACTCCACCACCAAACAAGCAGCTCTTATCGCCCAAAAAGCCGGGGTTAAGAAATTACTCATCGGTCATTTCAGCAGCAAGTATGATACACTGGAAGAATTTGAGGCCGAAGCCAGGGAAGTGTTCCCAGATACAGAGCTAGCGTTAGAAGGAGTTGCCTATAAAATCTGAACAACCATCACCTGATGACTTACACATTTTGTTCAGAATAAACTCTTGTGTTTTTACTGACCCAATATCTTTTAGTCCTTGAAAAATAATTATATCAAGACTGCTAATTATTGTTTCATCATAAGCATCCCTTTGTACAAACCCAATAAACTGATTCCACCTGACCCAATCACCCTTTTTAACATTTACCGTCCGTAAGTTTGAATAGGTGACATACTCATTCATTTCA
>CALRSN020000299.1:0-4316 GCA_943370865.1 Bordetella parapertussis | reverse complement strand
TTTTCAACCCTTACACCCCATACCACCCTTAATGACTTCGTGAACTGGTTATCGAATTGCAGGAACCCTGCATTCAAAATAGTATTGGCTAAGTAGCGGAATGTTTTTCCTTTAATGGCATCAAAAGCGATCTTATTGTCCGTACCCGTTCCGAAATTCTCCGGGGCAAAAACCTGGTCGGCCGGTAATAATGTTAACACAGGATTATCAGTCGGCAGGTAATTGGCAAACAGCTGTGCATCATACAACCGGTCTTTGATCTGCAACATGTAGCCGCCTTTCAATGATTGTTTTTGACCCAGCCAATTGAAAGTATACGTGAGATCGCCTCCTGCGGTATATATATAATCACTCAGGCTCTGGTAAATACGGCTGCCGCTTTGCTGTGAAAGTGTATTGGATAATAAAAGACGGTAAGGGGTTTGTGTACCTGTTTGTCTTGTATAGGCGATCCGGCGTTGATCAGGAACATAACCATCCAGTACATTAAAAGCCCCATACCATTTAAAGGCAAGAGGCTTGGCAATTTTATGATCACCTGCTACCTGGACAGTAAAAAAAGTATTCTGTTTGAAAGAAAGTTCTGTAGCGGTAATATCTTCATCCCTGTTATAATCAATACCGCTCCTGCGTGTTACAGCACTGGGAGAGTTCAGGTTGATAATAGATTTTACAGAGATTTTATTCAATGGATTCAGCTGCATCGTAAAGCTGCCCAATGCGCCAACTGAAACATCCTGCACATAGCGGCTGTCAGCATAATCATAATTCGTACTGAATACATTTCCTGATAATGAATTGGACCTGTTTACAAGTTTTAGAAACCGGTTATTCTTATTATAGCTGATCCCAATAGTACCTCCTATTGTTTTACCGAATAATTTACCGCTGAAACCACCATTCAGTTGCAAGGCAATATTTACCGGCACTGAAGTTTCTTCCGGCACCCAGGCATTTCTCATTTGCCTGCCAATGGCTGTTTTTGCCGCAGGAGATAAGGTATCAAATGCTGCTTTACGGGTATAGCCTGCAGGTAAAGCCCTGGTTCCATCATCAAAACCTAACCAGTCCGTCTTGCCCGATTGGTCTTTATAGAATTTCTTACCCACAGTCTGGGAGTTAAAGCCGGTACCTAGTTGTATATTAAAGAAATTCTTTGAAGGGATATCTTTTGTATTTACCTGTATCAAACCACCGGCCCACTCACCGGGATATTCCGGAACAAATGCTTTGTTGATAACCAGGTTATCGATCATCGAAGCAGGAATCAGGTCAAAAGAAAAAGTTTTGCGGTCAGGCTCCGTACTTGTTAATAAGATACCATTCAGCATCGCCTGGTTATAACGATCAGCGAGGCCACGGATGATGATGAATTTGCCTTCCTGTATACTGGCACCGGGAGTTCGTTTTAATACTTCCCCGGTATTCCTGTCGGGGGAACGACGGATACTTTCAGCAGAAATGACGGAAGCGACTGTGTTGGTATTTTTCTGAAAAGAAATGATAGAATTCACCGTCTCTCTTCTTGCATTTGATTTGGCACTCACCACCACCGCCTCACCGGTTTTTGCTTTTATTTCCAGCACAATGTTCAATTCATTGGCCTGGTTAGCTTTTACTTCTACTTCAGCTATTTGCTTGGAGTTATAGCCTACGGCTGTAAATTCTATCTCGTATTTTTTGCCGGGACTAAGATTTAAAGAAAAACGGCCTTCCACATCGGTTGTAGTTCCGCCATTCCCGGTGATCTTAACGGTTACCCCTGCAAGCGGTTCATTTTTTTCATTCAGAACCTTTCCAAAAAGCTTTACAGACTGGGCCTGCACAAAACTTATACATCCAAAAAACAAAACGGAGAGAAGCAGTCTTACCCGGAGATTCATATCAGTTATTTGCGGGCAAAGGACGGCTTGTAAGATTACCGGTATGTTACTCCCGTGTTAACCAATTATGATGGCAATGTTATGCCAGTGTTAAGCCGGGCATTAAAAACGATAATGAAAACGGAATGTAAGTACGTTGTCCTTTTTATCGGCTGTGTAACCGGTCAATTGGGTGGTTTCGTTCTTAACGATATCGTAATAGACCACTAACCGCAGGTTTTCATTCAGCACCCTTAAAAACCCGATACCCCAGGTGGTATATCGTACATCCGTAGCGTTGAAATTGGTACCCGGCTTTCCGATTTCCAGTTCCTCAACCTCAGTATTTGGGTCATACCAGTCGTATTTGATCAGTAACTGGTTATTCCGGTTCACAATATGCTGCAGCAAAAAAAAGAACCCACCGTCAAACTGCCGGTGATAAGTGGGAGCATCCGGCAATGTACCCGGATTGGTGCTGGTGCTGGAAGTGCCCGGTTGTGAACCCCTCCAATATTCGTTTCTAAGTTCCGTCTCTCCCCAACCGTGTTTGAACTTTACCTGCAGGTCGGCTCCGTAATAATGACGGGGGGCTATTTTACCAATATTGGATATGGCTGAGTCAACCATATATAATTTATCACCTGTAGTATTGGTTTTGGTTTCATAGACATACTTAGTGGCCTGCCGCCAGCCGCCATATAATAAAGAAAGTCCCCCGCTCAGTTCCCATTTTTTAAGTTTTTGTGGCTTGAACGTTACCCGGCTGATAAAATCTTTATGACTGTCAAAATCAGTGGTGCCTGAAAGCCCCTGCCCGTTAAAAATGCCGGCATCGATCTTAAATAATTTATTCCTGGCTGATTTGGGCAGCGGGTCATAAGTAATCATTGCACCCAAATCTCTTTCGGAAGGCATTAGTATCTGCGACATCCGGCCCCGCTCAGGTGCTTCCCGGAACTGGGAGGAAAGATTGACCTCAAATCCAAAGGGGCGGGCAAACATACCCGTCGTTAATGAGAAATTATGCTTCTTCGTCTCATACACTTTTACAAATACATCCCGCAGTCCAACGGCCCTCTCCGTCGCATCTACCTGGAAAGTAAAAACAGCCTTAGGGTAATTATCTTTCGTAGCCAGGAAATAATCGATCCTGACCCTGGCCCGCCTGAGCATAAACCTGTTATTGGAGAAAGTAGAAAAATTGCCTCCATTATATGATGCAGCCCCTTTTTCCTGGGCCACCTGGAATTGTGGTTGCAGGTAGCCGGTGATGCGCAGGTTTTCAAACCGTTTTACCATCGGCCGCACGGTATCTTTAATAAAGAATAAGGAATCTATATCGGAAAGATACCGCTGTGCATTGCTTTTGAAGGAAAACAAGCAACCCATAATAAGCAGGGAAACAATTGATAACCTAAACTTTACCATTTGGTAATATTATTTTAATAGCTGATTAACAGACCGGCGCAAGGTACTTTGGGTAATATAAAATCTGTGTTACTCCATCATTAAGGAATCGTTACCACTATATTAATTAATTATTAACTCTGTCCCGGCCGGGTGAAGCATATAGGCAACCCGGTAATTTCGCAGCCAGCAAAAGCAACACATATGAACTCCTTTCTGAAGATCTTTATGCCCAAGAACAAAGTGTTTTATGAACTCTTTGAACAGGTGGCGGACAATGCCTCTAAAATGGGTAAAATTCTGTCACAGGTGGTGGCGGAGCCTGATTTTGATAAACGTGCGGCCCTAATAGCCCAGTTGGAAGACCTGGAGCATGCTAATGATGAACTGACCCACAGCGTTTTTACCGAGCTGGGTAGAAACTTTATTACCCCATTCGACCGGGAAGATATTCATTACCTCGCCACTTCGCTGGATGATATTGCTGATTATATCTATGCTGCCGGTAAAAAGATCAATTTCTACCGGGTGAATCCCAATGATATGGGGATGCAGAAATTTGCCGAACTCATTGAGCAGAGTGTGCACCAGGTAAAGCTGGCCGTAACAGAACTGCGGGATATGAAGAATATGCGCAAGATCACCGAAGCCCTGGTAAAGATCAACAGTATTGAGAACCAGGCCGATGATATTTTTGATATGAGTATTGAACGTTTATTCGCTACCGAACCGGATGCCAAAGAAGTGATCAAGAAAAGAGAGATCTACCAGGTGATGGAGATCGTAACCGATAAATGTGAAGATGCCAGTAATGTAATTGAGTCTATCATTATTAAGTATGCATAAATAGTTTGACGATTTGTTACATTTTCAAATTTTCAAATCCGCACATTTTCAAATTAGTTTATGACCACTTTCCTGATTGTTATTATAGCGCTGGCCCTGATCTTTGATTATATCAATGGATTTCACGATGCCGCCAATTCTATCGCCACCGTTGTTTCCACTAAAGTATTGACCCCTTTCCAGGCCGTATTATGGGCA
>CALRSN020000298.1:0-4323 GCA_943370865.1 Bordetella parapertussis | reverse complement strand
ACCGGCAGAAGTACTGTTGTCGCCGCCGCTTCGTATCCGCATACGGTCTTTCAGGTCAAGCCGGAATTGCGGATCGGTTACGCCGATACCTATGTACCCGTTTCCTTTCATACGCATCAGTTCATTGGAAGAAGTGGTACCTGTACCTGCATAAAATACATGGTCATCGCCGGTGGTGGCTGTTTGATAACGCAGCACAGACGAGGTAACTCCGAAGCCATAAAACTGGTGATCGTTATTGCCCGTTTCATACAAAACGAGTTTCCTGTTTTTAACATCATTGGCAAATTGTAGGGGTGCATGCGGACTGGTATTGCTGATACCAACATTACCCGTTTGTGTATTCATGGTAAGTCCCCACACATTGCTGCTGCCCCAAAGACCTACCGTGTTATCGGATTGCATACCAATGAAAGAAGCTACACTGGTGTTATTTAAATTGTTGAATAAAATTCCCGGGGAGCTGTTTGCATCGCCGCCGCTGCGTAAACGCATACGGTCTTTTACATCCAGCCGGTAAAGGGGGTCGTTAACGCCAATGCCCAGAAATCCATTTCCTTTCAACCGCATATTTTCTGTAAAACTGCTGCTCTTGCCATACCCAAAAATGATATCGCTTGTATTATGTGGTGTGGTTAATTGCAGGGTAGCATTGCCAACTCCCATTCCATAATAGCTACCGTTGTTATCACGGTACAATGATATTTTATCGCCCGCCAGGTTTGCAAAGGAAAGCGGGTAACCTGGTAGACTGTTGCCAATACCCACACTTCCGTTATTACCATTCATCGTAAGTGCCCAACCTGCCCCGGTGTTACCATAGAAACCCATGGTGCTGTCGTTAGCCATACCCATAAAAGCTTTATTGTTGGCGGAATCAGTATCTGTACCAGCCAGCCATAAGCCGGCGGAAGAAAAATTATTGTTGCCGCCCCGTATCCGAAGTCGTCCGCTCATATCCAGTTTGTATTGCGGATCAGTATTACCAATGCCTACATTTTGTGCTGCAATAAATACCGGTATAAAAGCAGCCAATTGTACAATGAAGCAAAACAAGACTCTTTTTTTCATATCCTTTTTGTTAGGATACAAAAATTCATTTTTTTAGTACAGCATACTATCCCCTGAACCCCTGTTTTTAGTATCCCCCGAACAAGGGATTTTGCCGGAAAACTTGGAAATGTACGGGTACAAAGGCTATTTTTATAAGTATAATAATTTCTGAAGTGAAAAGACTGTTATTAGTAGTACTTATTTTAATGTCACAAAAAGCGTTTGCTCAAAACGACAGTAGTAGAAATAGCCTTCGCTTATTGATTGCAGAAAAGCCGGATGACAGCATCAAAGTATTTACGTATTACCAGTATGGCGAAACCTTTGAAACCGAAAACCCTGACAGTGCTTTATTTTATTATAGAAAAGGGAAAGATCTTTCAGAAAAGTTGAATTTCAGGAAAGGGCTGTCCACATATGTCAGCTATTCAATTGTTATCCTCAACAACCAGGGTAAGTTTCGGGAGGCATTGCAACTTTGTTTGGACCTGCTTGAAGTATTAGGACAAGGAGGTAGCAAAAATGACCTGGCCGCTGCTTACATTAATACTGGCAGCGAGTGGCAGTACCTGTCTGACCTGGAAACGGCGGCTGAATACTACCTGCAAGCAGCTAAGCTGGCAGAGGAAACAGGGAATGATAAATTCCAGCGGGTGGCGAATAATAACCTGGCCTCTGTTTTTAATTCTCTTCAGCAGTATGAGAAAGGAAAACAGTATGCCGGAAAATCGTTGCTGATTGCTCAAAAAATGAACGATGATTATGCAATAGCTTCCTCCACTATCAATATTGCTACTTCGGATTTCTTTTTGAAGCATTATGAAGAATCGCTCCAACATTTCAAACAAGTAGAATCGTTGGGAAAAAAAATGGAGGATGATATATTAATAATGGACGGGTGGCTGGGAATGGCAGATAATTACAAGGAATCAAAAGAGTACCAGCAATCCGAAATGTATTATCGTAATGTGATGGAAACAGCTGACCGGATCGATGCACCTGAATACAAAATGTACGGTTACATGGGTATATCTGACCTGCTGCTCAGAACAAAAAAATATGCCCTGGCTCAGCCATTTATCGAGGAAGGGATACTACTGGCGCAACAACTGGGCACCAAGATCGAACTCAAAGATCTTTATCTACGGGCCACAGAACTGCAGGAGGCAACCGGTAATGCTGCGGCTGCATTGCAATGGCATAAAAAATTTGTGGCGCTTAATGATTCGATACTGAATGAAAAAAATACAGCCAGTATCAACGGGATGGAAATTAAGTACGAGACGGAAAAGAAGGAGCAGCAATTGGCTTTACAGGAAGCCACCATACGCCAAAAAAGCACACTTAATTATATTTTATTTGCCGGGGTAGCCGCTTTGTTACTGATATCTTTTCTTTCGTACAGGACATACCAGCAAAAAAGAAAATTACAGGAACAGAAAATAGCAGAACTGGAAAAGGAAAAATTATTATTAGCCACACAATCCCTGTTAAAAGGCCAGGAGGATGAAAGAAGCCGGTTGGCAAAAGATCTTCACGATGGCCTTGGCGGATTGCTCAGTGGTGTTAAACTTCAATTAGGAGCTATGAAAGGAAATTTAATTTTATCAGAAGAGCATGGCCGTACATTTAATAATGCACTCGGCAAATTGGATGAATCAATCAGTGAAATGCGGCGGGTAGCCCATAACATGATGCCTGAAGCATTAATGAAATTAGGCTTGCAACAGGCATTACAGGATTATTGCGCCGGATTATCCGATTCACAATCCTTTAAAATAAATGGGGAATTTTACGGGTTGGAAAAAAGAATGGAATCTTCCACCGAGATTGTTGTCTATCGGATCGTACAGGAATTACTGAATAATGCCGTAAAGCATTCTGGTGCATCTGTAATCCTGGCTCAGGTAATGCGGCAGGATAATAGTTTGACAATAACCGTGGAGGATAATGGCCGGGGTTTTGAAAAGGAAACCATATTGCAGGGAGCCGGTTTAAAAAACATCCGGTCAAGGGTGGATTACCTGAAAGGTCAGCTTGATATTCAAACAACTCCGGGTAAAGGAACATCTGTTCATATTGACTGTATAATTGAAGAAAATGAATAAGATCAAAGTACTGGTGGTGGACGACCATCCGATGGTGCTGGAAGGTATGCGTTCCATGTTACTGCAAATTAGTTTTGTGGAAATTACAGGCACTGCCCCGAATGCATATGAAGCTATTGAAAGGATAAAGGAAAATATTCCTGATATCGTTATTACAGATATCAATATGCCTGAAGTCAGTGGTATTGAACTGACGGCAAAGATCAGGAAAGAATTTCCGGCTGTCAGGATAGTGGCAATGAGTACTTTTAAAGAACGGAGTTATATCTCACAGATGATACAAAGCGGGGCTTCAGGGTATTTAGTGAAAAGTGCATCAAGAGAAGAAATTGAAGAAGCTATCCTGAGCGTATATGAAGGCAAATTGTATATGAGTCTTGATATAAATTTATCAGCAGCAGATAAAGCGGAATTGAATACTGTGCCGGTTCTCAGCAGCCGTGAAAAAGAAGTACTCCAGTTAATTGCCGACGGTTTTACCAATCCCCAGATAGCAACAAAACTGTTTATCAGCCTCCATACCGTTGACAGCCATCGAAAGAACCTACTTACCAAATTTACTGTAAATAATACAGCCAGTTTGATCAAACTGGCTGCAAAGCATAATATGGTTTAGCTAATGTCTCTTATAAACAACTATCTTTCTTCCAGGTCAGTGTTACACGGCATCCGCCTTTCAGAGCAGGTAGAACGTTCCATTTAAATCCCAAGAGAGTATGTATTCCCAGTAGTTTGGCTTTCCAGAAACTAATGCCTTTGTTAGTATTGATCTCGTTAAATGGTATTTGTACTGATGCAGTTGTTTTATTTTCACTCTGGATCAATGAATGGTTTTGAATTGCCAGCATTGTTTCGGTATTATTTGTCTTTGGAATACCGATTTGTTTCCACCATGTAACTGTTTTATTATCCATTCTGCCGAATTGCATTTTAAATTCAACCTGGTCACCTGCCACAACTCCGTATTCCACTACAAAATCAACCATATCACAATCATCCCCGGTTCTCAGCGTTCCAGTAGCGTTAGAGGGGGTTGGCGGAAAGGGATAGATCAACCGGGCATATTGCCTGTCGGTAGCTGAGAAATCATTGTTAGCAGGGATAGAGAAACCGTTGGTGGTTAGTTCAGCCGGGAATGAATAGTGCATGATAGAAAACTTGT
>CALRSN020000297.1:0-4327 GCA_943370865.1 Bordetella parapertussis | reverse complement strand
AAGCCCTTTGATCGGCTCCAGTATATTTTATGAATATCATTGTTCCCTGAAACAGAATCCTCGTTAGGAACAATTATGATGTTATCGATATTATTTATTGAATCTACTTTATCATTGAAATCGATAGGCCTTTCTGAACTCATACTAATTGAACCACGAAATTTACCTGAATTTATCCCATCCAAAAAAATACCTAAAAAAATCTGGTTATTTTTTCCCGCAGTAAGCAAACAAAAGAAATCCTGCCTGACTGTTTTATCAGGAAGTTCATGATTGTACACCAAGCTATAGTGATCAAATTCTTCTTTTCTCAGACCACTAGATGACAAAGTAGTAGACCGCTCATACCCTCCTAAGTGCATTGTGAAAGTGTCATTAGTGTTGGATCTGAAAACAAGTTTCTCGTTGCCTTTGTAAGGGATTATTAATAAATCCTTATCACTAAGTTTATAGTGCTTATTCTTTATGATTAAAAAGAAAAAAATAAGCACCGCTCCGGCTACAATAAAAGTTAATTTTCCTTTCATAAGAAGTATTAATCCCCAGGTCTTTTTTGATGCCGTATCTTACACCTACACCCTAACTATGTGATGACGGCGAGTGCCACAAAGCCTTCCGATACTCGCCAGTAAAGAAAGGGTTTGCCGAATAATTACTTTATCACCGAAGTCCCCTCTTCGATCTGAACGGTATATGATTTTAAATCCTTTTGAAAAGTATCCTTGTATTGCCGGGTGATTTTTTCGATTAACGCATCTGCTTCTTCTTTTTGTATTATATTGATGGTGCAGCCGCCAAATCCCCCGCCCATCATCCTGGCACCGATCACAAAAGGAGTATGCTGTACCTGCTCCACTAAGTAATCCAGCTCTTTACAACTCACTTCATAATCCTTACTCAATCCTTCATGGGTGGCAAACATTTTTTTACCAAAAGTTTCCACGTTTCCGTTCAGCAGGTCCGTACAGCCTTCCTGTAAACGTATATTTTCTTCCACCACGTATTTGCAGCGGCGGTACACCATATCCGCCGGGTCAATACAGGCATTGATCATCTCCCTACTTACATCCCGCAGGCTTTTTACCCCGGGATATTGTTGTTGTATAGCGGCAACACCGGCTTCGCACTGGCTGCGGCGCACATTGTATTCCGAAGAAGCCAGTGAATGTTTTACCTGTGAATCCAGCAACACTAATTTATATTGCCCGAGTTCCAAAGGAAAATATTCATAGTCCAGCGAACGACAGTCTAAGCGGATCACATTATTCTTTTTACCAAAGAGGCTGGCAAACTGGTCCATGATACCGCATTTGACCCCGGCAAATTCATGTTCTGCTTTTTGTGCGATCAGCGATAATTCTTTCCGGCTAATACCCAAACCAAATAATTCATTCAGGGCAAAAGCAGTAGCACATTCAATAGCGGCAGAAGAGGAAAGACCGGCACCCAGGGGCACATCGCCATACACCGCAAGTTTAAACCCGCCGACAGTATAAGATCGTTGTTGTAACTGGTCAGCCACACCAAGTATATACGTGGACCAGTGACCAAAAACAGGTTTGATAGCAGCCAGTGTATATTCCACCGTTTCATTAAAATCTGTGGAATGCAGAACAATTGTATCGCCTTCGTTCTTTTCGATCACCACGTACACGGCTTTATCAATCGCCGCCGGTAACACAAATCCTTCGTTATAATCAGTATGCTCACCGATCAGGTTGATCCTTCCCGGCGACCGGACAATAATTGCTTTATCGGTAATAAAAGGCTGCAGGGGTCCGGGTATTTTATACGTTCCGCTCATGTGTAATTATTAGTTGGCTTTATTAGCAAGGTATTTTTTACTGATCTCGTCGTACAGTTTCAGCAATTCATTGGAACGGCCTTTCTCATCAAAGAATTTCTCCCAGGTACTCAGCGGTTCCCAGATGCAGCTACCCTTTCCTCTCCCGTTCTTTACTTCAAAAGCGATCTTGTTCACTTCCTCTTTGCGGTGCGAATATTCCACCACGATCACATCCTTATTATAGCGGCGGGAAAGGTCGTTGAGATTATTTTCCAAATCTTCCAGCGTACCATGCCATTTGGGATAATACGATTCACCGATCACATCAAAATGAACACCGCGGGCCAGCATATTATCAATAAAGAACACCGATTCATCGTTTTGCCCGCCCAGTGCCACATGCAGCATCATGATTACACCAGGATCAACTGTTTTAACTGCTGCTGTTCCCGCATTGATCAGTTGCGCCAGCCCGTCCATATTGCTCACATTCCCTTCGGGCCAGATCATCCCATGATTGATCTCGTTGCCCACCTGCACCATATCCGGTGTGGTACCCTGTGCTTTCAGTGCCGTCATCACTTCTTTGGTATAATCATAAACTGCTTTCTTCAATTCTTCAAAGGATAAATTTTTCCAGGCTGCCGGTTTGTTCTGGTGACCGGGATCGGCCCAGTAATCACTGTAATGAAAATCGAGTAACAGTTTCATGCCGGCTGCCTTTACCCGTTTCGCCATTTTCAATGTATTATCAAGATCACAAAAACCTTTACCGGGTGAATAACCGCTGTCCTGTTTCGGATCATTGAAGATCCGCAGCCGCACATAATTCAATCCGTGTTCTTTTAAGATAGCAATGGCATCTTTCTCCACACCGTTATCAGAAAATTTCATTCCCCTTGCTTCCAGTTCCGGTAAGAAAGAAATATCAGCCCCCAGCATTGGGTCCACTTCTGCTTTTTTTGTTTGTGCTGGCGTCAGCTGGTATTTTTTATCCGTTGTAAATGTGGCCGCACTTTCAGGCGATATAGTTTGAATATCTGTTCCACCGCTCCAGAGCCCTGTTGCTTTCGCTTCAAATTTGATCATCCCCGGTTTTATTCCCGACTGAATGATCACCTGGCATTTCCCATTGAATAAACTCCGTTGCCAGGCACCCTCCATACATTTATCCGGTTCATGACTGCTGGGATCTCCATTACCCACGCCAATTATTTTTCCATCACCTGCAAGATTGAACTTAATCAGGTTGTCAGCATCCTGTACTTCCCGGCCTTCCCGGTCAAGCACGGTGATGTTGAGAACAGTTACATCTTTTCCATCGGCGAGTATGGTTGTTTTATACGGTGTCACCACCACTTCCACCGGTTGCCCGGTTGTTTCCACCTTAGTGGTTAATCGTTTCCCTTTTTTATACGCCACCGCTTCCAGCTTTCCGGGTTCATAATTCACGGTCCATTGCAGGTGGCTGTTGCGGGGCATTTCTTTTTTACCCAGGCTTTTTCCATTCAGGAACAGCTCCACGTTATCCGCATTGCTGTTCACCCATACATCCACGGGATCGCCTTGTTTTTTATTCCAGCCCGCTGCCTTGCTTCTCCAGTTCCAGTGGGGTGAGATATGCAATACATCTTCATTCGTCCACCAGCTTTTATAGTAGTAATAAATATTTTTAGGGAAGCCGCACATATCCAGGATACCAAAATGCGAATTGATATTCGGCCATTCATACGGCGTGGGTTCTCCACGGTAATCAAAACCTGTCCATACAAAACCGCCGAGCCAGAAATTATTGGTTGCGGCTAATGTCCACCAGTCTTCTGCTTTGCTGGCCCACCACGGTGCAGTAATATCCTGGTCGGGTACATAACCCCTGATCGTATCTTTTTCATAAATACCTCTCGTGGTAACCGTGCTGCCCATTTCTGTTCCGATGATCGGCTGTGTTGGATGATCACGGTGATAATCAGCTACGGCAAACTGCCGGTAATTAAAAGACCGGACAGGGATCACTTCATTCACTCCCTGGTACACATTACCAAGATCAGCTGCATACGTACAGGTCCTTGTGGGGTCTAACTCATTTTGTTTGGCTATTAATGTTTGTGCTATTCTTTTACCAATACTTGTTGTATGTATCCAACCCTCTTCATTACCGATGGACCACATAAACACGGAAGCCCGGCTCCGGTCTCTTTTGATCAGCCTTTCAAACTGGTCCATATATTCAGGGCTACTGTTGAGTAACCGTTGTTCATCCATCACCAGCATACCCAGGCTGTCACATGCATCTAATAGTTCCGGCGTGGGAGCATTATGGCTGGTACGGTAAGCATTTACTCCCATTCGTTTTAATAAACTCACCCTGTAATATTGTAAATAATCGGGCAAGGCGCTGCCAACCCCTGCATGGTCCTGGTGATTATTCACTCCCTGTAGTTTGATATATTTCCCGTTCAGGAAAACACCGTTGGGTTTTATCTCGATAGACCGGATGCCGAGGCGTTGCTTGACACTGTCAATGATCTTTCCGTTTTGCTT
>CALRSN020000296.1:0-4332 GCA_943370865.1 Bordetella parapertussis | reverse complement strand
CGATCCAGGCAATTCCTTTAAGGGCATATAAATAGTTGCTGTCTTTCTGCAATACTTTCAAATAACTGGTATAGGCTTTTTTAATTTGCCCAGCATGGCCATACATGTCACCCAGGTTGGACAGCGTCCAGCAGTACAGGCTCTTCTTTTTATCTTTTACTTTCTCAAAAGCCTGTTCCATCCATTCAATGGCCTTATCAAGGTTGCCGTTATGATCTTCCAGTTTTGCGTTGCGGATCAGGTAATCAAAGGAAGACTTATCGGACAGTGAAGCCAGTTGCAGTTTCGCATCATTATAATTACCCAGTTCCATACCTGCATCAAAATCCAGCAGGCGGTTAATAAAACGGTCTCCTTCTGCTTTTTCAGCGGCATCGTTATACAATGCAGCATTACGGAACTGGTGTTGTGTAACAGAGTTTTGGGAGATTGCGAACAGTATCTCAGGGTCAGTATCGTTCAGCTTTGCAGAACTCACTTTCAGTAAAGAATCTCCTTTTTTCAATGCTACAATATCACCGGTTAGTTTAAATGAAAATAGATTCGCAGAAGCCAGTTGCAGCATATTCACATAACTGCCCGTATCTTTTTGCAGCCGTTGCTGCCAGAAATTTATCTCTTCGCTGACCTGCTTTTTCTGCTGATCCAGTATACCTTCCTTGAGAAATACTGTGTAATCAGCAGGGTTTGCGATATCCTTTTTATTCATACAGCTTACCAATACCAGCAGTATTCCAACTAGAAGAATTAATACCTTTTTCATCTGCATTTATTTTATAAAAGAAAAGACGCCGGGTTGTTATGCAACCCGGCGTCCTGCTAAAACGATTTAATTATGCGGTGCTGCCAGGTAAGGAAATGTGGCTACAAAAGCTTTATCATTTCCATTCACATTATCTTTCGTGAGCCCAGGGTTTGATGCACCGGTCGGTCCACCAAAGATCAGCAGCAGTTCGGTGTCTATCACATCATCTGCAAGTGCTCTTCCTGTCAGTACATTAGTCCCGTCAAAAAAAGTAGTGGTACCATTTGTCTTTACGTTCAGCACATCAGTTACCAGCAAACCGGCAAACGTGGCTTTGTCCTGGCCCAGCGCATTCTGTGTATAACCAAAACCGGTAAGTACACTCTGAAACTGTGCGTTGAAGGCAGCATTCATTGCTGAAGGAACAGTAGTATTAAACTCATTCTTCCTGGCTGAGCTGACGAATACGGTATTCACTGCCGGCCTTGCCATCTGGTCATTCTGTGTGTAAGTTCCGGATGTGTCGAAATTGTCTTCGTTCTTGTCTTTATCGCAGCTTGCTGTAACTATGGCAAGTGTGAGCAACAAACCTGTTGCAATTTTATTTACCTGTATCATGATTATTGGTATTAGAAGTTAGAAAGATTATTTAGTTTTTGTTTCGCCCCAGACATTGATCGTAGCCGCAGTACCTAATAAGGTCTTAGGAACTTCCACCACGATGGACATTACATTCGTTCCGGCGAAGGAATCCACACCGGGATTACGAAAAGCGGTTTGTGTACCGGCAATGATCTCTTTAAAGCGAACCAGGTCAAAAAAGAACGGATCATCTCTTGGTCCTGCGAACACTTTAATACCATTTGAATTCGTGGTAACGGTTGGGGTTGCAGCAGCATAAGCGGTAACTGCTACTTCTGTAACCGGGCCATTTGTTTTAACCATACTGGTTGTTCCGGTTGTACCGGGGGCCACCGGGCCATACACTCTCATTTTACCATTCTGCACCAGGCATTGAATAACGAGGTCTTCCACATTATCCCCGGTATTGTCAATATTGATTTCATACATCACACCTGAGGGGAATGTGGCCGTGGCAGAAGCACCGGGAGAAAGTAATCCCTGGGTATTCAGGGCAAATACCATCTTGGAATTATCTGCCGGGCTTTGAAAAGCATAAATATCGGTAATGTCGTTACCGGGACTTGTACTGCCCGGCCCTGTTACTGCAGGCGCATCAATATGATCGGCTGCAAAGATGACTCCACCTGCAACGGCGACAGCAACCAGGACGCCTGTTAAGATCTTCAATTTCATAAAATTTGTTTTGGGGTTTGTTTAAATTGATTTTTGAAAGCTATTCCTGCTTTAACAGCACGAACACGGAATAGATACGGGATGCGTTCAGGAATAGATTGAAAGAATTAAAAGATTTTACTGCCACCCGTCAAAAAACAGGAGATGCGTATTGAAACTATTCTTTTCTTTATATCGTAGATATGTGCACAAAACCAACTACAATGAAAAAAGTCAAGAATACTTTCTTGTTTTTCCTTACCAGTATTTTATCTCTTTCCGTTATTGCACAAAATGGCATTATTGAAGGAACAATAAAGGATGTTGAAACAAAGTCACCCATCACCGGGGCTACGATTAATCTATACACTATTAATAAAGGAGATAATACGGATGCATTTGGTTCTTTTCGGTTTACCAATCTTCCGGCCGGGCAGTATGAGCTGATTGCTTCTCATACGGGTTACAGAACCGAGATCATACCTGTGGAAGTAAAAGAAAACCTGGTGTCAACGGTTGCTGTAAACCTTAAAAGAGGTATTCTTGATCTTTCTGAGGTACGGGTAAGCAGTAGAAAAACAAATGGCCTCAATACACTCAGCCAGGTGGATGTCATGTTACGTCCTGTTAATACATCACAAGATGTGCTTCGTATTGTACCGGGTATATTTATCGCACAACATGCAGGGGGTGGCAAAGCCGAGCAGATATTCCTGCGGGGTTTTGATATTGATCATGGAACTGATATCAGTCTTACTGTTGATGGAATACCGGTGAATATGGTCAGTCATGCACATGGGCAGGGCTATGCTGATCTTCATTTCCTGATACCCGAGACCATTGAGAAAGCCGCTTTTGAATTAGGCCCTCACGCCACCGAAAGAGGAAACCTGGCTACTGCCGGTTATGTTGATTTTAAAACAAAGGATTTCCTCAGTAATAATAGTATAAAGATCGAAGCCGGTGATTTTAATACACAAAGGGTTTCTGGTCAGCTAAAAGTCTTTAATAAAACAACTGAAAGAAACAGGCAGCAATTCTATGTAGCTTCTGAGTATTTTCACAACGATGGCTATTTTGAAAGTCCGCAGAATTTTCACCGCTTCAATATCATGGGAAAATACAATGCCTGGTTTGGCAACCAGTCACAATTGACGATCACGGCTTCCAAGTTTGACAGTCGCTGGGATGCGTCGGGTCAAATTCCTGACAGGGCCGTCAGAAACGGGCTGATCTCCCGTTTTGGTTCCATTGATAACAGCGAAGGTGGTAATACCAGCCGCACCAATTTTAATATCCGCTTTGCCAAACAATGGAAACGCAACTGGCAATCTACCGACCAGTTCTATTACAGCAAATATCATTTTAAGCTCTATTCTAATTTTACTTTCTTCCTCGAAGACCCAGTAAATGGTGACGAGATCAAACAACGGGAATCAAGAGATATTTATGGGTATACCACTACGGCGGCAAAGACCTGGTTGCTGGGTAATAAAAAAGCTATATCAGAATTTGGTGCTGGTTTTCGTTACGATAATATAAAGGATATTGAACTCTCAAGGGCTGTTAAAAGACAATTCCTTTCTTATATCCAGAAAGGTGATGTGCAGGAAGGCAATGCATTTGTATACTGGGATCAGCAGGTGGAGCTGAGTAGTAAATTCTCCATCAACGGTGGTATCCGCTATGATTATTTCCGGTTTGGTTACCGGGATGAACTGGCCGGTGAAACTGATTTCCGGAGACAAACAAAAGGAACCATCAGTCCCAAGATCAATCTGAACTACAGCCCGTCGGCCAACGTAAAAATATTTTTCAATAATGGTATTGGTTTTCATTCCAATGACTCAAGGGTGATCCTTAACAACCAGGCGAATGATATTTTACCCAAGGTATTTGGAACTGATCTTGGTATGATTCTGAAACCGGTAAAGGCACTGGTATTGAAAACAACTTTGTGGCATTTGTATTCACAACAAGAATTTGTGTATGTAGGTGATGCGGGTATTGTGGAGCCCAGCGGGAAGACAAGAAGAATGGGCGTTGATGTTTCCGCCAGGTACCAGGTCAACAGCTGGTTATATGCCGACATGGATATTAACCTGACCAGGGCAAGGGCTATTGGCGAACCCAAAGGTGAAGATTATGTACCACTGGCTCCCGCTTTTACCAGTATCGGCGGATTGACAGCCAAATCAAAAAATGGTTTTAGTGGTTCCTTGCGTTACCGGTTCATAGACGACAGACCAGCTAATGAAGACAATTCAGTAATAGCTAATGGTTATTTTATT
>CALRSN020000295.1:0-4338 GCA_943370865.1 Bordetella parapertussis | reverse complement strand
GTGTTCAGTTCATTATCAAACGGGACCACCATAAACAATTTCATTTTGCATCATTGCAGGGAAAAACAGGGCAGCAGTTATTAGCACAATTTCATCTTCCTGCTGATAACCTGAACTCCTTTATATTGATCGAGAATGGGACGCTGTATCGAAAATCATCTGCTGCATTACGGGTTTGCAGGAAATTAGGCGGTGCCTGGCCACTTTTGTATGGATTTATTATTGTACCTGCCTTTATAAGAGATGCAGTATACTCTTTAATAGCCAAGAACCGTTACAAATGGTTTGGCAAAACAGAAAGCTGTATGATACCCGCACCCGGATTAAAAGAAAGATTTCTTGATTGACAACTGTCAGACATTTATTTCTCCTTTCATATAGAACACACATTGACCACCCATGATGACCCTGTCCCCTTTTTGCTCGCAGCAAAGATGTCCACCACGTTTAGAGAGTTGCTTTGCATTCATCACCTTTTTCCCCAGTTTATAATTCCAGAAAGGAATTAATTGCGAGTGGGCCGAGCCGGTTACAGGATCTTCATCAATACCTGCAGTTGGTGCGAAGAAACGAGATACAAAATCCACCTCCTTACCCGGTGCAGTAATGATGACCATACCACCAGCCCTTTTCATCAGGGTAAAATCGGGTTTGCAATTTCTTACAGCTTCCTCATTGTGTAGTTCTACCAAAAAGTCCCTGTATTTATACACACTAACGATATCAGGATTGCCCAATGAAGTGAGCAATTCCTCCGGGTATTCATCGATCCGTTCCGGTTTCCATGATGGGAAGTCGAGTTTAATAATTTCATCTTCGCGGCTCACATACAACGGCCCGCTTTTAGAGTGAAATGTGATCGTCGGTTTTTTATACCCTAGAAATTCATATAAAACATAGGCAGATGCCAGTGTAGCATGACCACAAAGATTGATCTCCAGTTCGGGAGTGAACCAGCGGATATCAAAATCACTTCCTTTTGCCACAAAAAAAACAGTTTCAGCAAGGTTATTTTCCATAGCAATTTGCTGCATCAGCTCATCATCGATCCATTTGTCCAAGGGTATCACAGCTGCGGGATTGCCTGCAAAAACTTTTTCTGCAAAGGCATCCACCTGGTACAATGTCAGTTTCATATCCATTATTTATGAGTGTAAAATTGAGGCAGGGATATCTTATAACGAACAGCAATTACACGAATGGCAAAAATGAGCAGGATGCAGATCGCTTTGGAAATATCTTCATCAAGATTGATCTTCCTGAGCAAAAAATAGATCAAACCGCCGGCAATACAAGCCATTGCATAAATTTCTTTCCGGAACAGCAAGGGAACATCGTTCAATAAAACATCCCGGATCACACCGCCAAAACAGGCGGTAATCGTCCCCAGTGCAATGCAGATACCAGTGCTGAAATTCTTGTCGATACCCAGCTCAATACCAATAAGGGTGAATAAACCAAGACCCAATGCATCAAATAAGAACAGGGTGGTGGTAAATTGTTTTAAGAACCTGCCAAAGATCATCGTAGCAATAGCAGAAGAAAAAATAACGATAGTTGCTGTTTCATTTGTTAACCAGCCTACAGGAAGATTACCGATCAGTATATCCCGGAGTGTACCACCCCCAATAGCCGTTACAAAAGACAATACCAATACTCCGAAAGGATCCAGCTTCTTTTGCATGGCAAGAAAAGCACCTGACACCGCAAAGGAGAATGTACCCAATACATCGATAATGAAAAGAAAATTTGTCGGCATGTAGCTGGTTATGCTGAATGACCGGAAAAGATATTTATTCCGCTATCATTTGTTTGATCACCGCTTCAATCTCTTCGGCATTGGGCTTACTGAAATAATCACCATCACTTCCGTAGGCCGGGCGATGTGCTTTACCGGTAATGGTTTTTGCCGCCACATCCAGGTACCTGTAGCCTCCTTGTTCTTCCATCACTTTATTGAACATATACGCAGCTGCCCCACCCGGTACATCTTCATCCACAAAAACAATACGGTTGGTTTTCTTTAATGATTCAAGAATTTTATGATGGATATCAAAGGGTAATAACGTCTGTACATCCACGATCTCGCAACTGATACCCTGTGTTTCCAGCACTGTTGCTGCTTCCTGTACAATCCGAAGCGTTGATCCGTAGGATACAATAGTGATATCGTTTCCTTCCCTGATCACTTCAGGTACACCAAGGGCAACAGTAAAGTCTGATAAATTAGCTGGTAATTTTTCTTTTAAGCGGTATCCATTCAGGCATTCGATCACAATTCCCGGGTCATTGCCTTTTAATAAGGTATTATACATTCCGGCAGCCTGTGTCATATTCCGGGGCACACATACATACATACCACGGAGTGCATTGATCACCACACCCATCGGTGAACCGCTATGCCAGATACCTTCCAGCCTGTGTCCTCTTGTGCGGACAATCAGCGGGCAGCTTTGTTTACCAAATGTTCTGTAATGCAGGGTGGCTACATCATCACTCAAAGGTTGCAAACCATAAAGCAGGTAGTCGAGATACTGTATCTCTGCGATAGGCCTCAGACCACGGAAAGCTAAACCAATTCCCTGGCCCATGATGGTAAGCTCCCGGATACCGGTATCAAAAATTCTTTCTTCGCCATGCTTGGCCTGCAAACCGGCAAAGCCCTGGTTCACATCGCCGATCAATCCCATGTCTTCGCCAAATGCCACTACTTTAGGATTGCTGCCGAATAACTGGTCGAAATATTTATTCAAAATCTCATACCCGTTGATCAATGGAGCATCCTGCGCATATACAGCTTCCACTGCTGCAACTTTCAAAGCACTCTTCGACCCTTCATTATATAAATGAGAATTAAAAAATGCTTTATTCTCTTCCTGCAGGTCTTTATAATAATCTTTGATCCAGAAAGCAGCATCATGATTTCCGGCAATACCAATAGCCGCATATAGTGCTTTCATCACATCCCTTCTAAGAGGCTCACGGTTAGCCGAAAGTCCGGCTACGATCTTCCTGAACTCATCTGATCTGCCGGCAAGTCCATTTGAAAGCTGGTTGATCAATTCTATCGTCCTAGTGGCCTGTGCTTTGATCGGGCCCTGGTATTTTTCCCAGGCTTTATTTTTTCCGTTCCTTACTTCGTCTTTCGCCTCGTCCTGTAACTGGTTCAGCTCTTCTTCATCAGCCAAGCCTGTTTCAATGATCCACTCTTTCATTTTTTTAATACCATCCCATTCTCTTTCCCATTCCAGTCTTTCTGTTGGCTTATATCTTTCATGACTCCCCGAAGTGGAATGCCCCTGTGGTTGCGTTATTTCTTCCACATGAAAAACACATGGCGTGTGAGTAGCCCTGGCCAGCCCGATACCTTCTTCAAATGCTTCACACATGCCGGCATAATCCCAGCCTTTAACCTTGTATATATTTAACCCATTGGTGCCTTCTGTTTTTTGAAAGCCCTGTAATATTTCAGAGATAGATCCTTTCGTGGTCTGGTATTTTTTAGGAACAGAAATGCCATACCCATTATCCCATACAAACACAGCCAGCGGAACCTGCAGCACACCAGCCGCATTGATGGTTTCCCAAAAATGTCCCTCGCTGGTGGAGGAATCACCAATAGTGGCAAAGCAAACTTCATTTCCATTTTGGGAAAGTCCATTTAGTGAACGCAGTTTCTCCACCTTTCTGAACATCCTTGAAGCGTAAGCCAACCCGAGACTACGGGGCATTTGACCGGCTGTGGGGGCCATGTCGGCAGCCGTATTTTTCATAGCCGCAAGATCAAGCCATTCTCCATTTGCATCCGTATTAGGCGTAGCAAAATGAGCATTCATCTGCCGGCCGGCACTAAAAGGGTCATTATTGATATCCGGGTCGGCATAAAGCTGGGCAAAATACTGTTCAGCAGTAGTAAGTCCAATCGCAAAAGCAAATGTCTGGTCACGGTAATACCCGCTGCGAAAATCCCCTGGTTGGAAAAACTTAGCCATTGCCACCTGGGCCACTTCCTTACCATCTCCAAAAATGCCAAACTTGGCTTTACCGGTTAAAACCTCCTTCCGGCCTAAGAGGCTGGTCTCCCGGCTGATGCAGGCCACCCGGAAGTCTTTCAGCACTTCATCCCGGAACCGGTCAAAGGATAGCTTTTCATCGGCTGGCATCGTTGATAGCGTTGGCTTTTCCATGCGGCAAAGATAAAAGAAAGCCCCCCATTAAACTTTCCCCAAAAATTCCACATCCCGTCCTGCAACCTGTCTATGAGAAATGGCATCTTTATCTTAATTTTGAAGTCTTCAATTAACCGGAATTATGAAGAAAACACTCCTTACCTTTTTG
>CALRSN020000294.1:0-4341 GCA_943370865.1 Bordetella parapertussis | reverse complement strand
AGCCGAGTGAGTATCATCAACGCATCGTTGATTATTATAAGTCTACTGAACATGCCTATAAAGATTCCTGGGACCTTGATAACAGCCTGGCTATACATTATGGCTACTGGGACGAAAAGGTGAAATCATTTCCCCAGTCTTTGTTACGCATGAATGAGATCATGATTGAAGCAGCTGGTATTAAACTGGGTGACCAGGTGCTGGATGCCGGCTGTGGGGTGGGAGGCAGCAGTATTTTCATTGCAAAACATACAGGAGCAAAAGTGACGGGCATCACGTTAAGCGAACGACAGGTGCAACAGGCAACAGCCAATGCAAAACACAATGCTGTTGAGACGGCAGTTGATTTCAAAGTAATGAATTACGGTGCCACGGATTTTCCCGATGCCAGTTTTGATGTGGTATGGGGTTGCGAAAGTATTTGCTATGCCGATAATAAGGAACAATTCGTCAGAGAAGCATATCGTTTATTGAAACCCGGTGGCAGGTTAGTGGTGGCAGATGGATTTGTTACAAAGTATGAGAATAATGAACATCTTGTCATTCGCCAATGGACAGAAGGGTGGCAGGTGAATTACCTGGAATCACCGGAGCGGTTTCAGTCCTTCCTGGAACAAGCAGGTTTTCAGAATAGCATTTATCGTAATATATCAAAGCAGGCAGCACATTCATCCCGCCGCCTGTACCGGTTTTATTTCCTGGCATCGCTTTACCTGTTATGGAAACGATTGACTTTTTCGTATCGCACCACCGCCATGCAAAAAGCAAATATCCTGGCTTGCAAATTCCAGTATCATGGAATGAGAAAAGGGCTCTGGCAATACGGACTTTTTACTGCTGTAAAACCCTGATTATTTTTCCCTTTTCCCCGTTATCTTTAGCGTATCCAAATAAACTGTTATGAAGAGAATTACTCTCCTGTCCCTTTTTGTAGTTGTATCTAGCTTGGTGGTTGCCCAAAAAAAACCACTGGATCATTCTGTTTATGATGGCTGGCAAAGCATCGGTGAACGGATGATCAGTAATGATGGTAAATGGGTGGTCTATACCATTACCCCGCAGGAGGGCGATAACGAATTAGTGATACAATCGGCTGATGCAACGTATAAAAAATCGATACCAAGAGGTTATAATGCCGTGATCACGGAAGACAGCCGCTATGCGGTGTTTAAAATAAAACCTTTTTTCAAAGACACAAGAGATGCCCGCATTAAAAAGAAAAGGCCGGATGATATGCCAAAGGATTCTTTTGCGGTTGTGGAACTGGGAAAGGACAGTGTGTGGAAAGTGGCGAGAGTAAAAACCTATAAAACTCCGGAGAAAGAAGCCGGTTGGGTAGCGTATCATTTGGAAAAAGGGATTGAGAAAAAAGAACTTCCTGCTAAAAAACCGGAATCAAATGATAAAAAAATTACTGACAGCCTGAACCGGGTGATCGATTCGCTGCACCAGGTAATTGAAACCATGCCAAAGAAGAAAAAGAAAAATAAAGACGAAGAAGAAGCACTGACTACAGACTCCGGACTCCCGGCTCAAGATTCCTACGATGCCGAAGGAGATGAACCTGCTGCCGGTCCTGTTGATGCGGGTACCGATCTTGTGCTGCGCAACTTAATTACCGGGCAAGAGAAAACCTTTATGAATGTACTGGAATATTATTTCAGCAAAACGGGCGGTAAATTATTAATTGAACAGGCGAAAAATCCGAAAGACTCATTAAGTAAAAATGCAGTTACTCTCTATGACCTGAAAGAAGCAAAAGCAATTGTATTGAGCAAAGGGGGGAATGATTTTAAGAATTTCACTTTCTCCGAGGATGGCGCACAGGTGGCTTATGTGGCCGAGCGGGATGCCAAGCCAAAAGAACTGCAGAAATTCTACCGGCTCTGGTATTACAAAACAGGAATGGACAGTGCCAGTTTATTGGCTGATAAGAATTCAGTTGGTATGCAGCTCGGGATGACCATCAGTGAATTTGGCAATATCAGCTTCAGCAAAACAGGTAATCGTTTGTTTTTTGGAACAGCACCGATTCAGCCTCCGAAGGATACAACACTCATTGATATTGACCTGGTAAAACTCGATATCTGGCATTATAATGACGATTACCTGCAAACCGTTCAGCTCAACCGCCTGCAAAGGGATCTGCAAACGAATTATCTCGCCGTGTATCATTTGGACAAAAGCACATTAAAACAACTGGGCTCTAAAGAAATTCCCACCATCTATCCCACCAATGAAGGGGATGGTGACCTTTTTGTCGGCGTTACCGATTTTGGTAAACGTATCGAAAGCCAGTGGGCAGGTAATACCAAAAAAGATATCTATGCCATTGATGTGCTGACCGGTGAAAAGAAATTAGTGAAGAAAGATATGGAAGGTATTATAACTCCATCCTTCATTTCTCCCACCGGTAAATACATCATGTGGTACGACAGCAAGGTCCGTAATTATTTTGCCTGGGATGGTGACTCCACAAGAAATATTTCTAAAAAGATAAAATACCCGTTGTGGAATGAAGAACATGATTCTCCTTCAGATCCGCCACCGTATGGAATAATGGGATGGCTTGAGGGAGATAGTGCGGTGTATGTATATGATAAGTATGATGTTTGGAAAGTTGACGCTGGTAACCCCAAAACGCCAATAACCTTTAACAGTATTAATGGTAGGAAGAATAAAACAATCTACAGGTACTTAAGGACAAATTCTGAAGAAAGGAGTATTGCGTCAGGGCAAGATTTACTATTCAGGGTGTTTAACGAAGTGAATAAGAGTGCTTCATTTTTCAGAACTTCAATTAGTGGGAATGATTTGCCATCACTAATTGCAATGTCAGCAGTTAGTTTCGGTCCTGTTAGCAGGGCCAGGGATTCAAGGGTTTATATTTTTACAAAAGAAAGCTATTCAGCTTCTCCTGATTTGAACCTTAATACCTTGAGTTCACAACTAGCGTACGATGTAAAACTATCTTCTATCAACCCACAGCAAAAAGAGTATAACTGGGGCACCTCAGAACTCTACAAATGGAAAGCTTTCAATGGAAAACCGGCAGAAGGTATTTTATATAAACCCGAAGATTTTGATCCGAAGAAAAAATATCCTGTCATTTTTTATTTCTATGAAACACATACCAACACTCTGCATGATTATATTGACCCAACACCCACCGGCAGCCGCCTGAATATTTCCTTCTTTGTCAGCCGTGGGTATTTGGTGTTCTCCCCGGATATCCGGTATACGATAGGCCATCCTGCTAAAAGCTGTTATGATTATGTGGTAAGTGCTGCTAAAGATCTCAGTAAACATAAATGGGTGGATGCGGCGAACATGGGCATACAGGGACAAAGCTGGGGCGGCATACAAGTGGCGCAGTTAGTAACAATGACCAATCTATTCAAAGCAGCATGGGCCGGCGCACCCGTGGCCAATATGACAAGTGCTTATGGAGGCATCCGCTGGGAAAGTGGTGTGACCCGCCAGTTCCAGTATGAGAAAACACAGAGCCGCATCGGGGCTACTTTATGGGAAAAGCCCAATCTCTATATTGAGAACTCTCCATTGTTTCATGTGCCTAAAATTAAAACGCCGTTAGTGATCATGCACAATGATGCAGATGGTGCCGTTCCCTGGTACCAGGGAATAGAATTGTTCACAGCCATGAGAAGGCTGGGCAAAAAAGTATGGATGCTCAATTACAATGGCGAAGCACATAACCTGGTACAGCGGAATAATAAGAAAGACATTTCCATCCGGGAGCAGCAATACTTCGACTGGTTATTAAAAGGCGATAAAGCACCGAAATGGATCACCGAAGGGGTACCGGCGGTGAAGAAAGGGAAGGAGTGGGGGCTGGAATTGGTGGATTAGTTAATGGGTTAATTAGTTTACCGGGATAAAACTTTCAACCGTTTAACCAGTAAACTAATTAACTCTTTAGGCTGCTTGTATTGTAATGAATTTCACTAAACTTCTTTTTGCTATAGGTAACAGGGTTTCGTCAACCGGGAAGCTCAGTTCTGTTTCAATGGAATACACGGCGGGGTTGGGAAGGTCTTTCCGGTGCCGGATCAGTTCTGATTTAATATGTTCATAGGTGCTGCTGATGCTGCGCACCCAATGATCAATAAAAGAGGTTTTGATACTGCGGTATTTTTCATCATGCTTTTCAAAAATCGAAAGCCGGTAATGATACACTTTGGTATTGCTGATATTCCCGCTGCTTAAAAAGAAATAACCTTCCTGCGTATCCAGTGGGAGGATACCAACGGGGTTGATACTGATCTTTTCTTCCACAAACTCATAGATCTCGGTACCATTATGAATGGTACTTTTTATTTT
>CALRSN020000293.1:0-4365 GCA_943370865.1 Bordetella parapertussis | reverse complement strand
AAGTGTACCGGAGAAAAGGAACGAGTACGCTGATCAGGTAGCATTCAACATCATACTTCTGTTGAATAGAAAATCGAAGTTGAATCTTTATTGAAGAGTAACCAATAAGCTTGTAGATTTTTACAGCAGCTTATTGCACCGACTCCATTACCAATACCCAATCATTGCCGTTTTGTTTTTTCCCGGGGGGATCAAATATTTGTTTCCTTTTATTAGCAAAAGTCCCAATCCCCTGGTATTGACCGGTGCGGGGATCATACCAGCTGCACATGATCTTATTGCCGCTTAGTTTTCCCATATTGACAGGTACGCTTCTTCCATTGCAGGTATATACAAAGGCATAATTAGTTCCGCTGAAAGCAGCCAGGTAATAATAGCGTTCGCCCTGGTTACTGATGAGGCCTTGATCGGGTTTGCCCGATAAGATATCTTTGGAGAGCATCAGTTTTTTGAGGAACTGCATCTGCGTGGCACCTTTGGATAAGATACCTTGTTCCCAGGTTGTTTGTACACCATAAGCCCCTTTGGGTTCAGGGGCTTTCCGGAATTGCATCACCGCATTTTCACCATAGGTAAACCCAGCCCCACCGGCAAACACACTCCAGTATGCATAGCGGCGCATATCAGCATCGGTCCAGCGGGTTTGCAAACTATCGTGCAGCCCGTGCGGAATATTTTCATACGAAGGTTCTGCATCTAATGTGGGTTTAACCGGTTGCTGCTGGTAATCCCGCTGATAAAACGCCAGTTATCTTCTCCAAAATGAAATTGATCGCTGGTGGTTGTATCCTGTGCATAATCTTTATGACCACTTTGCACCATATTAAAATCCAGCCAGTCTTTATCATGAAACCAAACCGAGGAACTGTAACGGCCTCTTGGATGAAAGCTTTGCAGGTGATGCGGATCTTCTTTATGTAAGGTCTCACCAATGGTATTCCATATCTCCATTTCCACATCGCCTTTCAGGTCGCCACCATTGATCCAAACGATATTCGGTTTGTCTTTAAACCGAAAGGCTAAAAAACCTGCATAGTCCGCCGCCTGTTGTTTAGTGATCAGTTTGGCTTTTACATTACTGCCCCATACGGCCACCATCCCGATATACATATCCCGTTTGGCTGCTTCATCAATGATGAAACTCACATGATCCCAGTAATCATATTCTTCTTTGCTGGTGAAATTATTGCCAGTTGTTGTGTTAGGTTGCGATACATCTTTATAGATAAACGCAGAATCACCATAGAGATTCACGGCGTTTTTAAGATCATGCACTACCATCACCTGTATCATGTTAAAGCCCTGCGCCTTTCTTGTATCCAGGTATTTGATGGCTTCTTCTCTTGTGCATTTTACAAATAATAACCAGCCGGTATCGCCCAGCCAGAAAAAAGGTTTGCCATCTGCGGTGATAAAATACCGGCCGGATTGAGAAACAGCCAGGCGCTGTGGTTGTGCTATGCCTTTCAGAGAGAGGAGTAAAGCGATAACAAAAAAAAAGGGTCTGCGCATAATTAAATATACTGCATATTCACAAGGACCTGTTGAAAGAAGATTTATCAAACTTCCTTAGCGAAGTCTTTTTATTCATATCCCCAGTTGAAAAAGATTGATCTTTTGCTGTTCAGGAGTTGTTAGTACGATATTATTGTCACCGCTTTCGGCAGGGCTTACCAACCCTGTACTTTTTAAATGTGCAATTTTTGTCTTCATATCCGCAGCGAAGAAGGTAATTGTTGGAACAGAAAAATTACTGGCCTGGTGTAACCCCACTATCCCTACCCCATCTGATAAAATGGCCCAGGGATAAGGCAATGTTCTTTTCGACAATGATCTGTACCCCAATTTTTCCCAGAATGCGATCGAACGCTCCAGGTCCGTCACCGGGAAAGCCAGTTCACCAAACATGCCACAGATCTTATTGGTATATGTTCCAGGCTTTGCATAATCAGCAGGAGGCATCGTGAGCATCGTGTTACCCGGCGGTTGAGCAAAGCCTTCTACAAAAGTGACCAGGCTGATAAAATGTCCTTCTGCTGTTGTAATAAGGAAGCGTTGAATCATGGGATTCGGTGTTGGAATTTGTTTGACAGGAACACCGATGTCTGTCAAATCGCTAACCACCAGATCCATTTCTTTCGTATAATAAGTCAGGGCGATGTAGGGGTCCTTATCCTGGCGGAGCATGATCAGCAGGGCGCCATCTGATACCATGATCCAGGGAAACGGGAAATCAGCCCGGTACAATTCCGAGAATCCCAGTTGCTGGTAAAAGGCTAAGGAGGCAGCCAGGTCGGTGGATGTAATCGTAATGGCGGATACATCACCCAGTTTTGGTTTAGAGAAGGTAAACATATATTCGATGGTTACTGTTGATAAAGCTTTTTACCTGGCTTAACTGATTTGCTGTATTTCTCTATTGTTGCAGGAGCCTGCCTGAATGAATAGATCCGTATTGAATATACAACGTGTTTTCGAAAAATACCTGAAAAAAGATCATGCTGTTTCTTGTCAAAACCAAAGTGCCAGCACAACTAAGAATAATTGTTCCGGCTGTTCACTTTAGTTTTACCGTCTTCCCTTTTTTCGCTGATTGTTTGGCAGCATCCAGTATTTCCACCACGATCATGTTATTTTCTAACGAAGAAAGATCATAAGGTGCTACCACCATTTCATTTCGGATCACCGCTGCAAAGAAGCGGAAGGGATCATTATACGGTGCGGGTCTTTCTTCCAGTTGATGTATTGTTTCATGAAAGCCATCATAGCCTTCAGCCATTCTTACTCTTAGTTTATTCCTGTTGTCCGCATAGATCACTCCTTTGCTGCCATACACTTCCATATCCTTACGGCCGATGGGCCAGTTCCAGGAAGCCTGTATGGTTGCTTTAGATGAATCATAAACGAGAAGTATCGTTGCTTCATCATCCACTGCCGGGTTATTTTCTTTTTGGAACTGCTGGGTGATGGCCGTAACAGCCAGCGGTCTTTTTCCTTTGTGCAACCATGTGCTGATATTGGCACCATAACAACCAAAGTCGGTGATGGCACCTCCGCCATTCTGTACCGGGTCTGTTAACCAGTCTAAGAATTCTTTATTGACGCCGATCTTCTTTGGTCCGCGGTGACCATCCCTTATTACCAGTTGACTGAGACGGCCCACACTGTCTTGCTCCATCCACGCATTGGTTTGCTGCACGGTCGGGTACCAGGTGGTTTCGTAATTGGTGAGCAGGTGGATCTTATATTGCTTTGCTAAAGCTTCCATTTTTTTGGCATGCTGCATACTTACTGCCAAAGGTTTTTCCACCATCACATGAATGCCCAGCGGCGCACAGGTCTCCACTACTTTCAAATGTTCATAGATGGTACCGAAAGCCGTAACTGCTTCTGGTTTTGTAGCAGCGATCATTTCCTCCATCGTGGCAAACACGATGTCCATGGAAAAGCCATGCTGCTGGCTGTAGCGCAGGGCCAGTTCTTTATTAGGCTCCACGATACCTACGATGGTAAACTGGTCATTCTTGGGACTGCCGAGTATCCAGTGTACATGCGTATGCGTTAAACCCACCACACCCAGCCGCACCGGTCCTTTTGTGTTTTGGGAGTTAGCGGAACAGCAAAGCAGGAACAGTAAGAGTGAAAGAAATGCTTTCATGATGGTTTATTCATTGCTGTTTAAATGTACAATTATTTTTTCCGGGTGATTCAAATATGGGCTAACATGCTGTTCTTCCCTTCTTTTTCTCTTGATAGAAAAAGAAGCAAAAAGATCAAGGCAAACGCTATTGCTCCGCAGCTTTGCCGGGCCTGCGCACCTGTGGTGTGACGGAAAGCGGAAATATAGTTTTCATTCGTGTTGTGAGAAAGAAGGATGAAGAACCTAAATCGTGATAAGAGGGAACTCCAATGGCGCTATGTTTCGTCTCGCTTTCCTTATTATTGTTAGGATTTGACGACAGGACGAAACAAGGCGCAGCAACTCCATTACTATACAAGTGAAGAGTAATGATATAAAAACAACATGCAGTCAGGTTGAGCTGCACGTTGTTTTTTCTTTGTTGCAGGATCGTTTTTCTATTTAGAAAACCGGTACACGGCGGTATAAGGCACATCTGCTGTTTCATTGCCACTCAGCGGTAACTGTTCCGGTGCTTTGCCACCCGTGGTGGCGATCCGCTGGATATATTGTACCTGGGCAAAAATGCCGGTGGCTGTCTTTCCGGCTTTGGGTTGCAGGAGCAGCCAGTCGATACTGTAGCCACCCGGCACGGCCGCAGTTTTGGCTGGTGTGAAATGCTGGGCAAAAACAGAATCGCCGGGAGAAATTTCCCAGAACGGACCGGCGCCATGGGTTCCTTTTTT
>CALRSN020000292.1:0-4403 GCA_943370865.1 Bordetella parapertussis | reverse complement strand
TAAATTTCCAGGTTATGCGTTTCAAAAAAATAATGGCTGCCTTTATTGCCGTGCTTTCGGTCCAGTTCGTGTATGCTGATCACAACATCACAATTCAGTCGCCTGATCAAAATATACAATTAGGTGTATCGCACAGGGACAATGGCGATGTTGCTTACCGTGTACTTTACAAGGGGAAAACAGTAATCGCTCCTTCCGGCCTCGGTTTCAAATTAAATGTTCCAGCTTTATCGCTGGTAAAATTTAACCTCCTCTCTGCTGATTCTTCTACCACCGATGAAAACTGGAAACCAGTTTGGGGTGAGCAATCTGTTATCCGTAATAATTACAAACAACTGGTACTTCAGTTAGCTGATCGTTCCGGCTCTGGTATCAAGCTGAATATAATATTCCGTGTATTCAATGATGGTGTCGGGTTCCGGTATGAATTTCCACAACAGGAAAAACTCAACCACTTTGTTGTTGGTGAAGAACTGACACAATTTGCCATGGCAGGCGATCATAAAGCGTTCTGGATCCCCGGGGATTTTGATACCAATGAATATGGTTATTATACTACTTCCTTAACTGCCATTGATGCAACGGGTGGCGGCAAAGCCCAGGAAATTCATGCCAAAACATTTTTTGATAAGAATGCCACGCAAACCCCGCTGATGATGAAATCAGCTGATGGCTTATATATCAATATCCATGAAGCAGCATTGGTCAATTATCCCGCACTGAATTTAGTGATGGATAAAAGCTCACTTACTTTCAATGCGCATTTAGTTCCTGATGCCACGGGTAATAAAGCCTATCTGCAGACCCCGGTCAAAACTCCCTGGCGTACGATCATTGTCAGTGATAAAGCTGGCAATATTCTTACCTCAAGACTGATCCTGAACCTGAACGAACCCTCTGTGATCAAAGATGAATCCTGGATCAAGCCTCAAAAATTTGTAGGTGTATGGTGGGAAATGCATGTCGGTAAATCCAGTTGGGATTACAGTGGCAGCCAGGTAGGTTCCCAACAGGCCACCAAAGTGCCGCACGGCGCTAACACCGCTAATGTAAAAAGATACATTGACTTCGCTGCTAAACATGGTTTCCAGGGTGTGCTGGTGGAAGGATGGAATACCGGCTGGGAAGATTGGTTTGGCCAATGGAAGGAAGATGTGTTTGATTTTGTAACTCCCTATCCTGATTTTGATGTAAAAGAATTGTCGGCTTATGCGAAGGAAAAAGGGGTGAAGATCATCATGCATCATGAAACATCTGCCTCTGTTACCAATTATGAACGATGGATGGATACCGCCTATCGCTTCATGAATAATAATGGTTACAATTCTGTAAAGACCGGTTATGTGGGCCGTATCATTCCAAGGGGTGAGCATCATGATGGCCAGTGGATGGTTCGCCATTATGAAAGAGTGGCAAAGAAAACAAGCGACTACAAGATCATGGTGGATATGCATGAATCTGTCCGGTTGACCGGTCTGCACCGCACCTATCCCAACTGGATCGCCAGTGAAGCAGCGAGGGGAAATGAATTCAACGCCTGGAGTGTGGGTAATATGCCGGATCATGAAACCATTCTTCCTTTCACAAGGATCATGGGCGGGCCCATGGATTATACACCGGGTATCTTTAAAATCAAGATGAGTTATTATAATCCAGAGAAGAAAGAACAGGTACATACCACTTTGGCTAAACAACTGGCTTTATATGTAACCATGTACAGCCCGTTGCAAATGGCTGCTGACCTGCCGGAAAATTATGAAGCAAAACCTGATGCACTGCAATTCATCAAAGATGTGGCGGTTGACTGGGATGAAACAAGGGTGCCGGATGCAGAGCCAGGGGATTACATCATCATGGCCCGGAAAGCAAAAGGAAGCCCCAACTGGTTCCTGGGTGCTATCACCGATGAAAATGCAAGAAACCTGGTTTCTTCACTGGATTTCTTAGATGCTGGTAAGAAATATGTAGCAACCGTATACAGGGATGCTGATAATGCTGACTGGAGTACGAACCCGGAAGCTTATGTAATTGAAAAGTTCCTGGTTGACAGTAAAACAGTATTAAAACTGAAATTAGCGCCGGGTGGCGGAACTGCCGTAAGTTTGATGCCTGCTTCAACAGCAGAACTCAAATCAGTTAAAAAATATAAATAATGACAGCAGCTGATATATTAGGTTATGCCGCAGGGGCCCTGACCGCTTTCACCTTTTTACCACAGGTATTAAAAACGTGGAAAGAAAAATCCGCCAAGGATGTGGCGCTGAATATGTTCATTATCGCATTTGTTAATGAGATCATGTGGCTGGTCTATGGCATCATGATCAATAACTGGATCATCATTGCCACCAATGCGGTCATGCTGGCCATGTCAGGCATTATGATTGTTTTAAAACTAAAATATAAATAAGCCGCCTCGCTTAGATGATTAAAAATATAATATCCTACATAAGGCTGAAGCCGGTACTGGCAGTTGGATTCCTGCTATCCTGTTCAAGCCTGTTGTTTGGCACCTGGGTAGCTTCCATCCCCGGGATTAAAGAAAGACTCGGGTTAACTGATGGCAGCCTGGGTCTTTCTTTATTATTATCCCCACTTGGTGCTTTAACAGGCGTGGCTTTATCAACAAAACTGTTCAGTAAGATATCAGTGGGTAAATGGATGCTGGCAGGTTATATTATCGTCAGCCTGATCATGATCGCACAGATCAATGCGGTATCCGTTTATATGTTGTGGGCCTGCTTATACCTGTTTGGTTTTTTTAGTTTTCTCAATGGTGTTTCCGTTAACACTACTATCAACCGGCTGGAAAAAGAATACAACAGGAAATTGATGAGCACCAGCCATGCATTATATAGTATTGGTGGTGGAGTCAGCGCCGGTTTAGCCATTGCATTTTTTGGCATAGGTATTCCTTCCGGCTGGCAGATCGTTATTGTTGCATTTGTTATCTGCTGCATTTTATTATTAAGCCGTCATCATTTGTTAACGCATAAGGAGATCATTCATACCAGTTCAGGCTTACGTCTTCCGTCACTGAGTATTCTCAGCATCTCGTTTATCTGTATGGTGATCTTTATGGCAGAAGGTTGTGTGGCTGACTGGAGTGGTATTTATTTAAAAGAGACCATGCATGCCCCTCCTGAATTAGTAAGCCTCGGTTATGCCGGTTTTGCCATTGCCATGACCATCGGAAGGTTGAATGGAGATGACCTGATTACCAAAGCCGGCAGTAAAAAAGTGGTAATCACCGGAAGTTTATTAGCAGCAGCAGGGTTTTCATTAGTCGTGTTTGCACCAGTAGTCATTATCGCTATAGCAGGTTATGTACTAATCGGTTTCGGCTGCTCCTGCATTGTACCTGTTTTATTCAGTGCTTCAGGCAATATCCCAGGTGTAAGCCCGGTGGAGGGATATGCCATGGTTACCACCGGTGGTTTGATCGGTTTTTTAACCGGGCCTTCTGTTATTGGTTTTATTTCTGAAAAAGCTACACTGGCAACAGGCTTATCTTTATTAATTTTATTAGCTGTTGCCGCCGCCGTTATTGGATGGAAAAATAAATTCCTGGGGCAATCAACAACATTGAATACTGAATTGGAATATGATGAGCAAATCTATTGATACGATCATTTTTGACCTTGGCGGTGTCCTGATCGACTGGAACCCCCTGTATGTGTACGGTAACTATTTTGATTCTGAAGAAAAGCGCAACTTTTTTTTTGAGCACATCTGTACCAGCGACTGGAATGAAGAACAGGATGCCGGCCGCTCCATTGTGGAGGCCACGCAATTGCTGGTAGAGCAATTCCCGGATTGGGAGCAACCCATCCGTGATTACTATGGCCGGTGGACAGAAATGCTCCATGGGCCTATTCATGAAACAGTAGAAATATTCCGGCAGCTAAAAGCATCCGGGAAATATAAGATTTATGCATTGACCAACTGGCAGGCTGATCTTTTTAACATTGCACTGGTTCGTTATAACTTCCTGCACTGGTTTGATGGCCGGGTGGTAAGTGGTGAAGAAAAGATAAGAAAACCATTCCCGGAATTTTACCAGCGTTTACTGGATCGTTATACTGTAGATCCGGCGACAGCTTTATTCATTGATGATAACCTGAGGAATGTGAAAGCCGCAGAACAACTGGGGATACAGAGTATTCACTTTTTAAATCCAGGGCAGTTTCTTGAACAATTGAAAAAAAAGCAGTTAATTGAGGGCTAAATAAACAGTTTAGAATTATGGAAGAAAATGTACAGACTCCCGGGCAGCCAGGGCTGTTCGAAGAATATGAACAGTTTACCGACGCCTCGCAGGGAAGCCGTTTTTTTAATTTCCTGATCGATAACCTATTCATGAATTATATACTTTCCCAGGCTACCGGTTATGTGGTGGGTTATTT
>CALRSN020000291.1:0-4410 GCA_943370865.1 Bordetella parapertussis | reverse complement strand
ACTCTTTTATTGCGCTGATGAAGATGAATCAATTACGGCACCGGTCTTCGAAGCAGGTGCGATAGATATTCTGAGTGGTCCTGTCAAAGAAAAAGTGATTGAATCAAAAGTAAATGGATATATACGGCTGAGACAACAACAACTTGATCTTGAAAAACAAAATGCCACACTTTTAGAAACAATTTCTCAATATAAGATCGCAGATAAAGCTATCCAGGAAAGTGAGGAAATGTTTCGTTAGTTTGTGGAGAATGCCAATGATACCGTTTTCTCCATCACTCCCGGTGGTATCCTTACTTATGGTTCACCGAACTGGACAAGGGTACTGGGGCATGACGTAAGTGAGTTTATTGGCAAATCCGTTTTTGAAACACTGATCCACCCTGATGATATCCCTGTTTGCCTCGCCGCTATTCAACAGGCTTTTGTTACCAAAGAAAGGCAATCAGGTATTGAATACCGGGCACTTCATAAAGACGGCAGTTGGCGATGGCAAACTACAAACGCTTCCCCGGTATTGAATGAAAATGGCCAGATAGTTTCCTTCATCGGGATAGCAAGAGATATTACACAAAGCAAACAGACCGAAGATGCATTACATAATATTGAACAGAGCTATCAAAATCTATTTCATACGGTTACAGAAGCCATTTATATCCAGGATGAAGACGGGTATTTTATTGATGTGAATAAAGGTGCAGAACAAATGTATGGTTACCGGCGGGAAGAGTTCATAGGAAGAACGCCGGCCTTCCTGTCGGCTGCTGGTAAAAACGACATGGTCCATATTACGAACCTCATCGCCAAAACTTTTACTTCCGGTACCCCCCAGCAATTTGAATTCTGGGGAAAACGAAAAAGTGGGGAGATATTTCCGAAAGAGGTAATCTGCAACAAAGGAATTTATTGTGGGAAAGAAGTGCTTATCACCACTGCAAGGGATATCAGCAAACGCCGGCTGGCTGAAATGGCTTTACGGGAAAGCGAAGAAAAATTCGTCAAAATATTCCACATGTCACCAGATGTAATATTACTGACGAGAGTTGCTGATGGCGTTATAGTAGATATCAATGAAAGGGCTTTTGGTCTGGCCGGTTATAAAAGAGAAGATATTATCGGAAAGACCACCCTGGAGCTGGAAGGCTGGTCAGGATTGTCCGACAGAAATCAATATGTCAATTTACTTAGCAAATATGGGCGGGTGGCCAATTATGAAAAAACATTTAAAATCAAATCCGGAGAAATAAAATACGCCACTATATCTGGGGAACTCATTGAATTGAACGGGGAGCAATATATTCTTACCGTCATTCACGATATTACTGACCGGAAAAAAGCAGAAGAAGAAATTAAAGAAAGTGAGGCCCGCTGGCAATTTGCCCTCGAAGGTGCCCGGGAAGGTGTTTGGGACTGGGATATTCAAACCGATAAAGTCTTTTACTCCGGCAACTGGAAAGCCATGCTTGGTTTTTCGGATGCTGAAATTGGCGATACACTTTCCGAATGGGATAAACGGGTTCACCCTGATGACAAGGAGGCGGTTTATGCCAGGATCAAGCAACATTTTAAAGGAGAGCTTCCCTATTATGAAAGTGAACATCGGTTACTATGTAAAGATGGCTCCTATAAATGGATATTAGCCCGGGGAAAAATTATCAGCAGGACCGAGGAGGGGAAACCTTTGCGGGTTATTGGCACCCACACCGACATAACCACCCGTAAAAACGCAGAACGGGAGATCGAAGAAAAAAACGCACAACTAAAAGCTCTCAGTGATAATTTACCCGATTCAGTAATCTTCCAAACCCGTTTTACCGGAGGAGCCTTGCCCGAAATATGTTACTTAAGTAAGGGTGTAGAAAAATTCCTGGGTATGACAATAGATGAAGTCATTAATGATCCGTCTGTTTTTTTCAACAGAATACTAGAAGAAGACAGGAAATCATATTTTGAAGCGAGGGCTGTTGCAACACAAAATAATGCTGAATTTAATTTCGATTACAGGTTTAGTAACCATCCCGGTGAGATCAGGTGGGGAAATACAAGGTCAGTACCCAGGAAGATGGAAGATGGAAGCATTGTATGGGATGGCTTTTTTACAGACATCACCCAACGAAAACTGGAGGAGCAGGCATTGCAGAGAAGCCTGAAAGAAATCTCTGATTACAAATATGCGCTTGACCAGGCAGCTAATGTCTCTATTACTGACCAGCAAGGAGTCATTAAATATGTAAATGATAATTTTTGCCAGCAGTATGGCTTTACAAAAGAAGAAATCATTGGAAAAAATCATAGTCTTATTAATTCAGGGTATCACCCTCCTTCATTCTGGAACAATTTATGGGAAACCATCAAAACGGGGCAGGTCTTTAAAGCGGATGTATGCAACAGGGAAAGAGATGGTAAATTATACTGGGCAGATACAACAATAGTCCCTTTCTTAAATGAAACGGGAACTCCTTACCAATACCTGGCTATCAGGAGGGATATCACTAAAAAAAGAAACCTGGAAAAAGAGCTGGCCCGTCAGCAACTCCACAACCAGCGTTTAATGACTGAACTAACCATACAGGAACAAGAAAAAGAAAGAAGCCAGGTATCTTATGAATTACATGAAAATATCAACCAGGTTCTGGCTACTGTAAAGATCTATCTCAGCATGATAAAAAAAGGAGATGAGAGGCAGGAACCATTGCTCAATCAAAGCTATGAATATCTTAACCAGGCTATGAAGTTGGTCAACAAACTATCTCATTCGCTGGTTACACCTTCTTTAAACGATTTTGGATTGGAAGAAGCCCTGGCTGAGCTGGCAGAAGAAACCAATAAAAGTAATGGATTGCAGGTGGAGCTGATCAATCAAACAAGTGATCTGAAAGGGATAGAAAAAAAGATACTGCTGATGCTGTACCGCATTGCACAGGTGCAATTAAATAATATTATCGAACATGCGGATGCAGTTACTGCCACCATTTCGCTGGCAACAAAAGACCAAACACTATACCTCACTGTTGCTGACGATGGCAGAGGCTTTGATACCAGCCGGCAGCAATTGGGTTTAGATTTGCAAAACGTAAAGAACAGGGTTGAATTTTACAACGGGGAGATGACTATTACTTCGTCGCCCGGCAAAGGCTGTACCTTGGAGATAAGTATTCCTTTACAGCCGGATCAATCAGTATAAAATCAGGAAGTTAAAAATAGCTATGGTTGTAAACAAAAAGGCTCTCACATTTGAGAACCTTTTTTGTACCGGAGAGCAGACTTGAACTGCCGACCTTCGGGTTATGAATCCGATGCTCTAACCAGCTGAGCTACCCCGGCGATTGGGCGGCAAAAATAAAGCTTCCGGCTTAGAATTTGAAATCAAATTTGGCTTTAAAAATCAGGCTCTTCCATACCTTTAAAGCATGATCCGCCTCGCCAATCCATCCGATGCAGCAGGTATCCTGGCCATTTATGGGCCCTACGTAAAGAATAGCTCCATTACATTTGAGACAGAAGTGCCGGGTACGGATGAATTGGAAAAAAGGATCAACAGCTACCTGGAAAATTGGCCCTGGCTGGTGGAAGAAACTAATGGTGAAATTACCGGCTATGCTTACGCATCCCGTTACCGGGAAAGAACAGCCTATCAATGGAGTGTTGAATGCTCGGTATATGTTCATGACAACCATCTTCGTTCCGGAATAGCCCGGAAATTATATACAACCCTTTTTGCCATCCTCAAAGAACAGGGCTTTACGACAGTTTATGCAGTGATCAATTTGCCTAATGACAGAAGTGTGGCTTTTCATGAAAGCATGGGCTTCCGCTATTTTGCTACCTATGAAAAAGTGGGATTTAAATTAGGGCAATGGAAAAATGTAGGCTGGTGGCAATTACAGTTAAACGAGTTTAGCGAAGATCCAAAAGCACCCATAAAATTTTCAGCACTAGCTCCCAAAACCAGGTCATTACTTTTAACTGAAAAGTAATCTTCGTAATACAGCAGTCATTTTTTCGGTGTTGGGTAACATTGCCCGTTCCAGTTCTATATTCATCGGTACTGCAGGAATATTCAATGCACCTATTACTTCCACTGGTGCATCAAGGGATGAAAAACAATTTTTTCCTATACGACCTGCCAGGGCTTCTGCAAAAGAATTATTTTGTTGCTCTTCAGTCAACACAAGGCATTTCCCATGCAGCTTTACTCTTTCATAGATCAGTGCTTCATCCAAAGGATATAATGTACGCAGGTCTACTATTTCAATTTGATTGTTGAATTGTTTGGCAGCAGATTTAGCCCAGTAAACACCCATTCCATAAGTTATCACCACACAACTTTCCCCGTTTGTAATCGCTTGTTGTGAAGCATTAGTAACAATATTTGCCTTACCCAGGGGAATTATATAATCTGCTGAAGGC
>CALRSN020000290.1:0-4427 GCA_943370865.1 Bordetella parapertussis | reverse complement strand
AGGACACTGCAGAAGATGACTGCACAGTATGCTGTTGCATTGCGTAACGGCAGTCCCGCAAAAATTGAAGCGACCCAGTTAGTTCCGGGTGATATTATCTTACTGGAAGCGGGTGATATTGTTCCTGCTGATGCACGGTTGACAGAAGTGCATTCTTTTAAAACCGATGAAGCATCTCTTACCGGCGAAAGTCACAGCATTGAAAAGAAAACGGATATTATTGCTGAGCAAAATCTTGTTCCCGGCGACCAGCATAACATGGTCTTCAAAGGAACAATTGTAAGTAATGGCGCTGCCAAAGCCATCGTCACTGCAACAGGAATGAATACGGAGATCGGAAAAATTGCCGGTTTGCTGGAAGTTCCGTCCCAAAAAACACCACTGCAAAAAAGACTGGCTGTATTCAGCAAGCAACTGGCTGTTATTGTTATACTCATCTGCGGGCTGGTATTTGGCATCGGGCTGTGGAGGGGCGAACCTGCTTTTGGTATGTTCCTTACGGCACTATCGCTGGCTGTTGCTGCATTACCGGAAGCGTTACCGGCAGTTATTACCATTGCTTTAGCGCAGGGGGCAAGCAGGATGGTTAAACAAAATGCACTGATGCGAAAATTACCGGCAGTGGAGACATTGGGTTCTGTCACTTATATCTGTAGTGATAAGACCGGCACACTTACTCAAAATATAATGACCGTTGAAAAAACAGAAGCTGCTGCCGGTCTCGAAGATTTACTGAAACATGCTATGCTGTTAAATAATGAAGTAAAATTTGCAGAGGATGGGTTGCTGGGGGATTCAACAGAAACAGCGTTGGTGGACCATGCCCTTGAAAAGGGGCATACAAAAGAAGGATCTGATAATGATTTTCCGCTTATAGCTAAACTGCCATTCGATTCTGAAAGAATGCGAATGAGCACTTTTCACCAGCAGGGTGATAAGTGGATACTATTTGTGAAAGGCGCACCAATAAAGGTAACAGAAGTATTGAGTGAAAAGTATAAAGAACAGGCAGGGGGTTGGCTGGATAAAAATCGTGAATGGGCCGCTGAGGGTTTGCGGGTTTTATTTTTTGCCTATAAAACATTTGATCAGAAACCCCCGGAGATAAAAACAGCCATTGAAAGCGATCTTGATTTTTTAGGTATGACAGCGATGATCGATCCGCCGAGGGAAGAAGTGATAGATGCCATCAGGCAATGTAAAACAGCAGGCATCCGGTCGGTAATGATAACTGGTGATCAGCCACTCACTGCCACAGCTATAGCTATACGGTTAGGAATGATTGAGAAAGATCACCAGGATGTAAAGACAGGTGCTGACCTGGATAAGCTGTCGCAGGAAGAATTTAAAGCTGTTGTAAAGCAGACAACAGTTTATGCAAGGGTTTCCCCGGAACAAAAGCTGAATATTGTTAAAGCATTACAGGCAAATGGAGAATTTGTAGCTATGACGGGTGATGGAGTGAATGATGCACCATCACTGAAGCAGTCAGATATCGGGGTGGCCATGGGAATAACCGGGACCGATGTATCTAAAGAAGCAGCAGATATGATCTTGCTGGATGATAATTTTGCCACTATAGTAAAAGCTGTACGGGAAGGAAGAAGGATCTATGAAAATATCAGGAAGTTTATTCTCTATGTTCTTTCCTGTAACCTCGGAGAGATACTAACAATTTTTATGGCTCCTTTCCTGGGACTTGCTATCCCGTTACTCCCGGTTCATATTCTCTGGATCAACCTTGTTACGGATGGATTACCCGGGCTGGCACTGGTTGCAGAACCAGCGGAGAAAGACATCATGAACCGTCCGCCACGTCCCCCTAAAGAAAACCTGTTTGCCGGGGGATTGGTAAGCAGGATAATCCTGTCCGGAATTATTATGACGGCCGCTGCTATTTTTGTTCAATGGTGGGCGAAAGGAAGGGGATACAATGTGAATACACAGCAAACAATGGTTTTTACCACATTGTGCTTCGTGCAGCTGGGTAATGCTCTTTCCGTACGTTCGTGGTATCATTCCATTTTTTCAACTGGTATATTCGCCAATAAGGGTATGTGGGGTGCTATCCTGCTTACCATCATTCTTCAAATGGCAATCGTATATGTTCCTTTTTTACATCCTGTTCTTAAAACGACATCGTTGGATTGGCATGCAATGACGGCTATCCTGTTGACGACAACCGGTTCTCTCGTTTGTATTGAACTAATAAAGTACCTGAATAAACGAAAATTGTATACTGGGTAAGTGAAGTGAGGAACTTTTCTTACAAGCGTAATTATTGATACCCGGTTATAATGGATCCTTACTTATTTCGCCACCTGAAAACTGGTCACCAATTGTATGCATAAGACTTGAAAAAGGCCCTTCCATTTTATTCGTCCTGTCGTCTAGTGTATTCTCATCTAATAGTTCCCCCAATTTTAATTCAGCGGGCAGGTATAGCAGAATATCAGTTTTTTGACCTGCCAGGAACTTTCTTACATCATGTATGGTTGCAGTTGCCGGCAGTTCCTGCTTAATGATTTGTATAGCATTTGCAGCAATCAAACTTGTATTTTCTTCAGCAAAGCTTGTTGTACAGGACGAGTAGCTGGCAATCATCCCGATAATATCATCCTTGTTTTCCTTAAAAAGGAGAGTTGTCAGATTTTCCGGTATGTTCCCTCGTAAGATAATATCAGCACCTTCATCAGTATTACTGTATTTGTACAGGCCAGTTAATACAGCAGGTATTGCAGCCTGGCCAAACCTGTTCTCCATAGTACTTGCTGGCTCGGGTACTACCTGTGTGTTAGGGTCAATCTTTTGAAGCACCGGATAGCCCATTTGAATTTGCAGGGAGTTTACAAGACGATCTGGCATGGAATATTTTTAAATAGGTGTGTTTGGTTGCTACTATATAACAGATGGCATATTGCACTAGTTATTGTCCGTATGTGCTTTTCAAAATACCGGGCTCTGCTGTTAATAAATTAAAAGACTCTGATTGGTTACCCACAGGTGTCTTTCTTTGAGTTTTATTTCCTGCAGGCTTGCTTATTTTCTTACTGGGAACTACAAGTGGGGCATTAAAAATACCATGGTTGGTATACCCATCTTCATCTTCCTGGATATTTACTACGACCGGTATTATCTTACTCTTGTACATTAGTTTTAGCAAGTGCTGTTCATATCCTAAATCTATTATTTAAAAAAAGAAGCGGTGTTATACATATTCAGCCGGGTATTATATAATTCACACATTATTGTTACAAACTGCCTGGCCTGATCCGGATTACACTTTATAATACGCCAGCACTCACGAAGGCTAATGATCATCAGATCATATCATCGATATTCACATCCGCATCATCTTCAGCTTCTTTTTTCAGGTAATACAATACAAGGAAAGTAAGAAACACAATGGCTACAGCACTACAAGCAACCTGTAAAGCAGTCATGACGGGTTTATTTGAATTTTTCCGGAAATTGCCCTGTGATGCCCTCGGCAAGCAGATCGGCTACTTTAAGGATTTCAGTGGTAGCCTTATCGTACGCCAGCATATCAGTATCATACGCCTGATGCTGTCGTTGCATGGCCTCATCCGCAGTAAAGTGCAGGTAATTGTTCATGGCCGTTTTAAATGTTGCAGGCAGCAAACCCGGGTTGCTCCTGCACAGCAATGCGGATACCTGCTCAGCATTAGCATACCATACACCTTTCAATTTCTCAAGGGTTGCAGTATTTCCTCCGGCAGTCTCCTTAATGATCCCCATTGTCAGGCTGATATGTACTTTTAATAAATCAGCCAGTTTATTGCCTGTTTCCTCTCCATAAAATGGTTTAATGGCATTGCCAATGGCCGCCTGGTTCTGAAGCAACCGGTTGATGGTATGATCTGTTCCGGGAAGCCCGTCAATGATACAGAATATAAGATTCCGGGTCAGGAACGCTTGGTCTCCCCAAAGTTTCCGCCAATCCGTTTTTACCGTCATGGCCGGGGTTGAAATAGCCGCTAAGTTGTCTTGCTTTGAAGTTTTCAGTTGCCCGTTGGAAGTAAAGCCATTATAACTTACAATAATCACAACGGCGGCAATCATGAGGTCGAGTACTGGGCCTGTTTTAATAATCCGCTTTACAGACCATTTTGTTGTAGAAGTAACTGGTTCTATATCTGTATGGACGACGCGGTAGCTACTTAATGTTTTTTCAGCTTCCATAAATTATACCTGGATACCTTTCAACGAATTTAAAATACCGAAAGCCCTCAACAACCAGATGATAAGGACAATAACCACGACCACATTCAGTATGTTTTTGATCTTACTATCCATAGGGATATATGAATTGATCAGCCAGAGAATAACACCGGTAACGACAAGAACCACTAAAATTGTAAATAATGACATAGTAAATAGTTTATAGCATTAAAGATGAGTTGATT
>CALRSN020000289.1:0-4429 GCA_943370865.1 Bordetella parapertussis | reverse complement strand
AAGATGAATGAAAAACAGATGAAAACCCTGGGCATGAAGATCAGCGCCAAAGACATCTATAATATTAACAGCGGCAGCCTGAAAGATGCCATCGTGAGCTTTGGTGGTTTCTGCACCGGCGAAGTGATCTCTTCCAAAGGGTTGGTATTGACCAACCACCACTGCGGTTTTGATGCGATCCAGAACCACTCCACCCTAGACCGTAATTATATAAGAGATGGTTTTTGGGCAAAGAACTATGGTGAAGAGATTCCCAACCCCAAACTCTTTGTCACGTTTATTGTGCGGATAGAAGATGTAACGAAGACTATATTAAATGGTGTAACCGCCACGATGACCGAAAGTGAACGGCAATCCACTATTGATAAGAATATGGCGGCTGTTGCCAAAACAGTAAAAAAAGAAGCTTACCAGGATGGTTTTATCCGGGCCTTCTTTGAAGGCAACCAGTATTATATGTTCATCACCGAACGGTATAATGATGTTCGCCTGGTAGGAGCACCACCTTCCAGTATTGGCAATTTTGGAAAGGATACAGACAACTGGATGTGGCCCCGCCACACGGGAGATTTTTCCATGTTCCGCATTTATGCCGGCAAGGATAATAAACCGGCTGATTATTCACCCGACAATGTTCCCTATGTACCCAAGAAGGCATTATCTATTTCTTTAGATGGTGTAAATGAAGGTGACTTTACGATGGTCTTTGGTTTTCCCGGCCGCACCACGCAATACCTGCATTCATCCGCAGTAGATCAGATCATGAAAGTGAATGACCCGGCCAAGATCGCCATCCGGGATAAAGCCTTATCGGTAATGGATAATTTTATGCGGAAAGATGAACAGATCAAGATCATGTATGCGGCTAAATATGCCAGTGTGCAGAATGCATATAAAAAATGGCAGGGCGAAGTATTGGGATTAACAAGAACCGATGGAGTTGGTAAGAAGAAATTGTATGAAACCGAATTCCAGAAAAGAGTGAATGCGAACCCGCAATGGAAAACGAATTATGGCAACCTGTTACCCGAACTGGAAACAGCATATGCAGATATGCGGTCGCCGGGTTTTGCCAGGGATTATTATACTGAGATAACAGGAAGGGTGGAATTATTGACCATTGCTGCACAGCTCAACAGCCTGGTCTCCGCTTATGAAAAAGATGGAGAAAAAGGATTTGCACAACGTCTGCACACTGTAAAAAATATACTGACCGACCTGTTGGGAGAGTTTAGTCCGGTGGTGGACCAGCAATTGTTTGAAGTGCTGATGGAGATGTATGTAAAAGACCAGGAAGAAAAATATGTTTCCCCGTTGTTCAAAGAATCGCTGGCCGCCAATGAAGGAAGCTATAAAAAACTCGCCGCCAAACTGTACAACGAAAAAGAATTATACACAACCAGCGAATTGATGAAATTGTTAGATAAGCCGGCTGCCACGGTAACAGCCGATCTGAAAGAACGGTTATTACTAAAACTCTATAATAATATATTAAAGACCTATCAAACGCAGGTGCAGGGCCCGGTGAACGAAGTGCAGGCCCGTATCAACAAACTGCAGCGAAGCTATATGCAGGCGCAGATGGAAGTGATGAAGGAAAGAAAATTCTATCCCGATGCCAACAGTACGCTGCGGGTTACCTATGGTAATGTAAAAGGTTACAATGCCCGGGATGCGGTGAAATATGATTTCTATACCTACCTCGACGGGGTGATGGATAAATACAAACCGGGCGACTATGAATTTGATGTACCGGAAAAACTCAGAACCTTATATGCCAACAAAGATTTCGGTCAATACGGAAGCAAAGGCAAGATGCCGGTTTGTTTTATCGCCATGAATCATACCACGGGAGGTAATTCCGGCAGCCCCGCCCTGGATGCATACGGTAATTTGATCGGCCTGAACTTCGACCGGGTTTGGGAAGGCACAATGAGTGATATTAATTATGATCCTTCTATTTGCCGCAATATCATGGTGGACATCCGCTATGTGCTTTTTGTAGTGGATAAATACGCCGGGGCCGGCCACCTGGTAAAGGAAATGAAACTGGTCCACCCCAAGGCCAAAAAATAGCCCGGAAACGGGGTTCGAAAACCGTCTAAAGCCCTGAAAAATGGTGGTTTTGGGCGGTTTTCCACAATTTGTTCATATTGGCAAAAGCCCTATTTTTGCCGTCCTTTCATAAACAGTTTATTATAATATTAGTATGTCAATTATTCAATCTATCAGGGACAGAGGTGCGGTGATTTCGGTGATCATTATAGCCCTTGCATTACTCGGATTTATCGCCATGGATGCCCTTACCGGCAGAAGCAACATTTTCGGCGGCAGCCCCTCCACTACCGTTGGAAAGGTGAATGGTGAAAAGATCAAAGTGCAGGACTTTCAAATCCTGGTGAACCAGAATGAACAGAATATTCAGCAGCAAGGTTATTCCTCCGGTGAAGCCGCCCGTCAGCAGGCATTGGAAGCTGCCTGGGCACAGGAAGTGAACAGGATATTACTGAAACAGGAACTGGATAAACTGGGTATTGAAGTAGGTAAAAAAGAAATGGGCGATATGTTATATGGTCCTAACCCCTCGCCGGTTGCCAAACAATATTTAGGCGGACAGGATGGCCAGTACAATGTGGCACAGGTGCAACAAACCATCAGCGAGATCCAGAAAGGAAGAGACGCTGCAAGAAAAGAACAACTGAACCAGCTGCTGAATTATATGAAGCAGGTAAGGCTGGAAGAAAAATATAATTCCCTGTTCACCAACAGTACCAATTTCCCTAAATGGTTATTGGAAAAACAAAATGCAGATAACAGCCAGCTGGGCCGCATCTCTTTTGTACGGGTGCCGTACACTGAAATTCCCGACAGCAGTGTAAAGATCAGTGATAAAGAAGTGGCCGATTATATCAGCAAGCACAAAGAAGATTTCAAACAGGAAGAATCCCGCAGTATCGCTTACCTCTCTTTTAGCGCATCACCCAATGGAAAAGATACAGCAGAGACCATTGAAAAACTGAAAGCGATCGCACCATCAATGGCAGCTGCTAAAGATGATGAAATAGAAAACTTCCTGGCAGCAGAAGGTGCCGCCAATTTTTACAATGGTTATATCAATGGTAAAACGATACAAATAGCACAGAAAGATTCTATTTTCAGAACACCGGTAGGAACTATATATGGACCTTACCTGGATGGCGGGTCATTCACTATTGCGAAGATGCTGGGGGTAAAACAAATGCCCGATTCTGCAAAAGTTCGTCATATACTTATTTCCACCATGCAGATCGATCCGCAAACCAGGCAATCACAAATGGTAAGAGACGACGCTACTGCACTAAAACTGATCGACAGTGTGAAGCTGCTGATCAACAGTGGCCAGTCTTTTGATTCTGTTTGTGTAAAACTATCAGAAGACCCCGGAAGCAAAGACAAGGGCGGCGTATACGATATAGGAAGCGGCCAGATGGTGGCACCCTTTAATGATTTTAGTTTCACCAATGCTCCGGGTTCAAAAGGAGTTGTAAAAACAGAATTTGGCTATCATTATATAGAAGTGATCTCGCAGAAAGGTTCTGCAACTGGTTATAAGATCGCTTACCTGAGCAAGCCTGTTGTAGCCAGCCAGGAAACCATCAATGAAGCCCGTAATAATGCCGGCAATTTTGCAGGAAAAGCAAGGGATGAAAAATCATTCAACGAAACATTTGATAAAGAGTGGAAAGCAAAAGGATATAACAAAGGAATTGGTTTGGATATCAGCCCGACGGCTTACCAGGTAACTGGTCTTGGCTTCTCCAGGGATTTTGTAAGAAAGATATATGAAGCCAAACGTGGTGAAGTGCTGCAACCCGAAAGAGTGGAAGAAAACTATGTGGTGGCGGTGGTAACAGAAGTGCAGGAAAAAGGAACACAGCCAGTAGGCAAAGCAAGAGCCATGGTAGAGCCGTTGTTGCGCAATCATAAGAAAGCAGAGCAGATCAAAACAAAGATCGGACCTGTAACTACGCTGGAAGCAGCAGCTGCCAAACTTGGGAAACTGGTAGAAGTGGCCGATAGTCTTCGTTTTGGTGGTGGTCAGAGCACCATAGGATTTGAACCCAAAGTATTGGGTGCCACCTTCAACCCGGCCAGCCGCGGTAAAGTTATAACCGAGCCGATTGAAGGAACAGCCGGCGTGTATATCGTAAGAGTGGATAATGTTACTGCCACAGCGATCGCTGATGCAAACGTGGCCGAACAAAGGAAACAACAATATGAAATGTCTAAACAAAGAGGTAATTCACCGTTAATGGCTCTTCGTGAAGCAGCCAGCATTAGTGATAACCGGACCAAACATTTCTAATACAAGGATTTTACCGATACCAACTGCAAGGCCCGTTCCGTTAAAAGGAACGGGTTTTTTGTTTTTCCTGCCCCCGTAAACAAG
>CALRSN020000288.1:0-4440 GCA_943370865.1 Bordetella parapertussis | reverse complement strand
CCTGAATAAATTACCCAACAAGAAGATCGATATGCCGAAGGTGAACAGCACACCGGCACCCATTGATAAGACAAAAGTATTTATGGTGGACGTTCCGAAAGCTGCACAATCGCAATTCCGGGTTGGTTATGCTACCGGGCAGAAATATGATGCAACTGGTGACTACTACAGGAGTATGCTGATGAACTATGGATTGGGTGGCGATTTCAACAGCCGTCTGAACCTTAACCTACGGGAAGATAAGGGTTGGACCTATGGTGCCAGAAGCGGTTTCAGCGCCAATGAATATGGTGGTGACTTTGAATTCAGTGCTGGTATCCGGGCAGATGCTACCGACAGTGCGTTGGTTGAAGTAATGAAAGAGCTGAATAATTTCAGAACGAATGGTATCACAGAAGCTGAGTTGAAGTTCATGAAGAACTCATTAGGCCAGCGGGATGCAAGGAGCTATGAAACAGGTTTCCAGAAAGCTGGTTTCATCCGTCGCATATTGGATTATAACCTGCCTGCCAATTTTGTGGACCAACAGAATAAAATACTGGCAAAACTCACCAAAGCGGAGGTAGATGCGGTAGCCAAGAAAATGCTGAACCCGGAAAAGATGAATATCCTCCTGGTAGGGGATAAAGCTAAAATTCTTGAAGGAGTGAAAAAACTTGGATATGATGTGATCGAACTGGATGTGGATGGTAAGCCTGTAGAGAAAAAAGCCTTTTAATACAACTGTTAACATCTCGAAGCCGCTTTTAAAGCGGCTTTTTTTTGTGCCAGCATGAGTAGTTCTATGTAGTGCAAGTTCTACACCCGGAGCTACAAAACAATTACCCTTTTATAAGCGGATGCACTATTTTATCCGGCTGCTGTTTGTTGTTCCTTTGTTATACGAAAGAGATATTACTCAAGATCAATATAGTGATTGAGACCTGTGAATAACCCTGATAATAGCTCCTACTCTTTGAAAAAAGATTAAACCAAGATCATCCGGGTACAATGAAATTTGATTTCTCCGTCTGCTATACTAACAGCAGGCGCTGAAGTCAAAAAAGCCCGCCCATTATTATGACAACCAAAAGCTGAGTCCTATGCAAACGACCCATTCATTAAGAGAACTTGTGAACAATGTTGTGAAAGAGATGTTGCCTCTTGCCGTTAACCGGGGAAGTTTTTTTATCAATGATATCAACCCCGATATCAATGTGAATACCAGCAATGATATGCTGACTGATGTATTCAGCAATATGCTTAAAAAAGCAGTGCTGCATACAGAAAATGATTGTATCAAAATTTCGGCACAAAAGATCAGCGATATCATTTTCCTGCGGGTGAAAGAAACCATTCAGTGTTCCTGCCCTGAGATGATCAGCAGTATGCAGGAAATTCAGTCCAGCGCTGAAAAAATGAGGGCCTATATTTCTATCCGCGACAGGAAACTGAACCGTATTGATGTAGACCTGGTTTTCTACAACGGCAATAAAGGCAGGGCAAAAGCAGCCTGATAATATTTTGGTTAAGGTTTATAGCAAAAAGGGCGACTCTTGTGAGTTGCCCTTTTATTCAATATTCCTTTATAAAAACAATGGTTGCAGCAGTAAGACAAGCCTGTATTCAATAATGCTGCATAAAAAATCCCGCAAAGCCACTAATATACAAGACGAAGCTCTATCGATTTTTCTCCCTGTATCTCATGGCTTTGCGGGATAACGTTATTTAACTATACCTTTCTTAATGTTCTTATTTTGCGGGGAACACCCAACCAAACGGGCTTACCCTGCAATTTTCTTACCAGATACATAATTCCTACAAAAATGAAGAAGAACGGACCGGCAAAGCCTAACAGAGCGATGAATTTGGTTCCGTAAAACTGTCCCATTGGTCTCTTCAGCCGTTCAGCGATCAGGTACATACTTGGTACCATGACCAGGGTGAGGAAGAAGGAGAAGATCAAACCAAAAATGATCGTCCAGCTCAATGGTCCCCAGAATACCACACTATCTCCGCCGAAGAATATATTCGGCCGCAGGTGCTGAAATAATCCGGCAAAATCAATATTGAAACCAATTGCCAGGGGTAACAAACCTAATATAGTCGCCACCGCTGTCAGCAAGACCGGAATGATCCTGATCTTACCCGCCTGTATAGCAGCTTCTCTTGTTCTGAGGCCACGGCCACGCAATTCATCTGTGAATTCAATGATAAGAATACCATTCTTAATTACGATACCTGCCAGGCCCACAATACCCACCAAGAGCATGATCGTGGCAATGGTCATACCGGTCAATGCATATCCGAGCAGCACCCCTATTACAGAGAAAAATATTTCAGTCACCACAATAAACGGCTTACTCATACTATTGAACTGCAACACCAGTATCAGGAATATCAACCCGATTGCAATACCAAAAGCAAGTAAAAGAAATTCATTGGTCTCTTGTTCCTGCTCACTTTGACCGCTTAATTTAATAGTAACGTCTGAAGGTATCTTCACTTTACTTTTGAAATCATTGATCTTTGCCTGCAACTCCGCATTAATCGGACCGACCATGGTAGGATCAAGTACATTACTCTGCAACTGGATCGTTCTTTTCACATTCTTTCTCTTCACCGCACCGGTTGTATTGGTGTAATCAACTTTGGCTACGGAACTAAGTGGAATTGATTTCACCTGCATGGTATTCATATCCATGAAAGTGATCCGCATATTCATGAGATCAGTGACATTATTACGCAGCAGTTCTTTATACCGCAATTGTATCTTGTATTCGTCCTCACCATCTTTGATCTTGCTTACTTCCTTTCCGAATACGGCTGTGCGGATCTCCATACCCACCTGTCCGGTAGATATGCCTTCAAGCATGGCCCTTTCCCGGTCAACAACAATGCTAATTTCCGGGTTGCTCAGGTCAATATCCGGCTGTAAATTCTCTATACCATCCACCCGGTTTGTATCCAGGTAATTATACAGATTAGATGCTACAGCAGAGATATTTTCAAAATTATCCCCGATGATTTCAATATTCACTGGCGGATCGGTGGGCGGACCTCCATCTTCCTGTGCCACTTCCACACTGGTACCGGGTATTCCCTGCACTACTTTCCTGATCTCTTCTTTATATGGCAGTGTACTTTTACCGTGTCTTTTTTCAAATTCAACAAAAGATATCTGTATACGACCGAGGTTGGACTGAACACTTCGGTTATTATCTCTCGGATTATTAGCACTTACGGCAACATTGGTAATAATGCTCTCCACAATACCCCCGGGAACAGCTGGTTTCTCCTTCTCCAACACTTTTTCCACCCGGTGCTCCAGGATATGCAAGACACTATCTGTATGCTGTGCATGTGTTCCTACCGGCATCTTCAGGTACACGTATACAAAATTGGGATCACCGCTGGGGAAGAAAGTAGATTTTGTTCTCCCGATTCCTATGCTCGCCATTAACAACCCTAGTGACAAAGCAAATATGCCGAACAATGAAACAAATGCCCATACCGGACGCCAGCCCTGTAATATCCAGCGTAACATTTTCTCATACCTGTTCATTAGCCCTGGCAATACCTTTTGCTGGAAAACATGGATCACATCATTCAATACATAGGCGTTGAACACCATCAGTATTGCCATTAACAACAAGAAATTCGCCATACCATGCATTCCGGGCAGATGTAATAAAACACCAGCCACCGCAAAAATGATGAACCATTTATTCCTGAAGACCGCTTTCTTTGGTTTCTCAAATTCTTTTCCTTCCGGCTTCATAAAACTGACAGCAAATACCGGGTTGAATATAAACGCCACGATCAAAGATGCTGCCAGCGTAAGGATCAGCATGGTTGGCAGGTAGATCATGAACTTCCCGATCAATCCCTTCCAGAACAACAACGGGAAGAACGGAGCCAGCGTTGTAGCAGTACCGGCTAATACGGGAATAAATACTTCCCCTGCTGCTTCCTTCGCACTTTTTACAATCGGCACTTTCCCGTTATTATAAATACGATGGGTATTCTCAATCACCACGATAGCATCATCCACAATAATTCCCAGGCCAAACAGTAATGCAAACAGTACAATGAAATTCAGCGTCACACTGGTGCCAATAATACCATCGGCGATCGGCAGGAATAAAAAGGCAACAAAAACACTTAACGGAACACTCAATGCCACAAAGAAGGCATTCGTAACCCCCATGAAGAACATCAGGATGATCAACACCAGTATAAACCCGATGATGATCGTATTGATCAGTTCATTAAAAGAAGTTTTTGTTTGTTTACTCTGATCACCGGTGAATTCCACACGCAGGTCTTTGGGTAATTCTTCCTTCGCCTGCATATCTGCGACAGCAGCTTTCACTTTATCCGCACAATCAATCAGGTTTTCGCCGGCCCTTTTAACAATATTAAGCGTAACCACATTCTTGCCATCCAGGCGGGCATAGC
>CALRSN020000287.1:0-4446 GCA_943370865.1 Bordetella parapertussis | reverse complement strand
CATATGCCAGCACTATGAACTAACAGCAGACCCTGCAGACCTTCCTTACATAACAACCTACTTCCGGTTTATTAAATATTGCCTGCAGCCGGACGGGTATTTCCTGAATTATGTAAATGAAGAAAAGAAATTTACAGATCAAAATTATTCCACTAACCTGGAAGACTCCAATGGCCGGGCCCTCTGGGCATTAGGTTATTTAATATCATTGGGGCATTTATTACCGGAAGAAGAAAAGGAGTTAACAGCCGAAGCTGCTGTCACCATGCAAAAAGCATTGGTCAATGTCAATAAGATCCATTCTACCCGGGCTATGGCTTTTGTAATAAAAGGCCTCTATTACCGCAATACAAAAATTAGTTCTGTCCGGAGTTTATCCTTAATACGACAACTGGCTAACCGGTTGGTCCAGATGTACCGCCATGAAGCAGGCGAAAAATGGCAGTGGTTTGAAAGTTACCTGACTTATGCTAACAGTATCCTACCTGAAGCCATGCTATGTGCATGGCTGGCAACCGGTGAAGTAGTATACAAGGAGATAGCTAAAACTACTTTTGATTTCCTGTTGTCTATGACATTCAAAGGAAATACAATAAGAGTAATTTCTAATAAACGATGGCTCCATAAAGGAAATGAGGCGGTGCCGGTAGCCGAAGGAGGTGAACAACCTATTGATGTAGCCTATACCATTCTTGCCCTGGGCAAATTCAATGATGTATTTAAGGAAGAAAATTACAAGAGCAAAATGGAAATTTCGTTCAATTGGTTCCTGGGAGCCAATCACCTGAACCAGGTTATCTATAATCCTGCCACCGGTGGTTGCTATGATGGGCTGGAAGAGAATTATGTAAACCTTAACCAGGGAGCAGAGTCAACCGTTAGCTACCTGATGGCACGTTTAACTATAGAAAAAACCCTTAGAAAAACATCTGCTACGCTACCAATAGCGATCCGCAACCAGAAGAACTTAGCCTGACGTGTGAATTATATAACCCGCCGCTACAGTTATATAATATTTACGCCGCGAAAGATAATCACCTTTGCAGCATTGCGCTGCCTGTACAAATTAAAAATCAGTTTCCGGGCAATGTAATAGACCGCATACACTCATCTTAAAAACAAAAAATGAAACCTATTATTAAAACTACTCTTTTTGCTATTACAGCATTTATAATAACAGCCACCCTCAACTCTTGTAGCAAGAAAATATCATTTCTTACCTCCTCTGTAGTTCCTGCTGCAAGAGGCACTGTAAAGATCAAAAAAGATAACAACAATAATTACGATATCAATATTGACTTGTTCAATCTCGCTGAATCAAAAAGGTTAGATCCACCCAAACAGGCTTATGTCATCTGGATGGAGACAGCTGAGAACCAGATGAAAAATATCGGGCAGATCAGCAGCTCAACCAGTTTTCTATCCCAAAAACTGAAAGCCAATTTCAATACCGTTTCACCTGCAAAGCCTGTCAGGATTTTCATCACAGCAGAAGATGATGCGGCTATTCAATACCCGGGAATGCAAGTCGTATTATCAACAGACCGGTTCTAATACCCGTTTGCCAAGTTGATAATTGAAAAATAGCGGGTCATGAATAATTCAGGCAATGAATAAAACAGATTCAGATAGAAAACAAGATGGTGGCGAACTGGAAAAATCAAAAGCACATATTATTGTGGAAATCATAGAATACCTGGCTAATTCCGTAGTAACCAAAACGATCATCAAAAAATCAACCGGGAATATCAGTGTGATGTCATTTGATAGTGGTGAGGGTCTGTCGGAAAAAACTTCCCGCTTTGATACGTTTATCCAGATCATTGAAGGCAAAGCAGAGATTGTGATAGATAAAGTATCAACACACCTGGTATCGGGACAGGGCATGGTCATCCCTGCTCACTCATCCAATTATATACAGCCAAATGGGCGGTTTAAAATGATCTCTACTGTAATAAAAAGCGGATATGAGTAAGATATTATTAAGAAACCAACAGGCAACCTGAAAACAATTCAATCTTATGTATGACACCTGCTCCTGTTTCAAAAATAGCCGGCATGACTGACAAAGCCACCGATAATACTTTTTCTGCTATCCATGTAGCAGAAACAACCACCGGCTTATTTACCGTTGATAAAAAGTGGACAGTAACAGGCTGGAATGAAGCTGCCGAAAAACTATTAGAAGTAAGATCGAAAGATATTATCGGTAAAAATCTCTGGGCTAAATTTGCCGGATCTATCCCGTTAAAATTTTACAAAGTCTATCATAAAGCTTTTTTACAGGATACTCCTGTTCATTGCCAGGAATACTGGGCAGAAATGGGAGCCTGGTTTGATGTGATTGCCTGGCAATCGGATAATAAATTATCGGTCTCGTTTCAAAAAAGTAGTTCTACCGGCCCTGAAACCAGGGAGCACCAATTAAAAACGTTGAATAACCTGTACCGGTTCATCGCCGAGATCACTAACGATTGCCTTTGGGAATGGGATCTGCAAGCAAAAGAAATATTCTGGATTGACGGCGGGCATAAAAGAGCTTTTGGCTATCCTATTGAAAATGCTGTCATTTCACAAAAATTTTGGGAGAGCCGCCTGCACCCGGATGATAAGCTGCGTGTTCTAACGATTTTAAACAAGATCATCACAGAGCAGGAACTTACTGTCTGGGAAGCAGAATACAGGTTCCTCAAAGCAGATAATGAATATGCTTATGTTCATGACCGCGGCCATGTAATATATGGCAAGGAAAAAACCGCTACCAGGATCATAGGTGCCACACAGGATATCAGTGAAAAAATATTGCTGGAAAGAAAATTGGAAGAAGAACGGCGGGCCAGGCAAAGTGAGATCACCAGTGCTGTATTGACTGCGCAGGAAAATGAACGGGCTGAAATTGGAAAAGAGTTGCATGATAACCTGAACCAGATATTAGCGGTAGCCAAAATGTATTTACAAATGGCCCGGAGAGACGATAAGAACAGCAAAGCCTACCTGGAAAAGACCAGCGGTTTTATTGTAGATGTTATTAAAGAGATCAGGAGAATATCCAAACATTTAATTGTCCCTAAAAGCGATATAATCGGGCTCTTTGATAATATTAAAAACTTATTGTTCGACGTGCATGAAATAAACCCCATAAAAATAAAATTCACCGAAGCAGGTATCCAGGAAGACGAGATTGATGAAAAAATGCAATTGACGATTTACCGGATCATCCAGGAGCAGGTCACTAATATTCTTAAGCACTCCGAAGCTACGGCGGCCAGCATTAAACTGGGGAAAGACAAAAAAGATATTGTGTTGACCATTGCTGACAATGGTAAAGGTGATGCTAACAGTAATGAAAAAAGGGGTGTTGGTATCATCAATATTAAGAGCAGGGTGGCTTTATGCAATGGTACAGTAACCGTGGCAACGGCCCCGGGCAAGGGATATGAATTGAAAGTGCTCATGCCGCTGCTGGCAGAATGATTTTATGCCATCGTTCTATCCCCTTAACTTACAGGAAAGATTTTTACTGGTATGCTTTCAGTATCAACTATAAAATTACTCAGGATACCTTTCTCTGTATTTCTTTCGCCCCTGTATTTTTTCAGCTTGTCGCAGGTGCCGCTTATTGACTGGGAGAGAGCAGTCCTTATATTCATTATACTTCATTTACTGATCTACCCGGCCAGTAATGGGTACAACAGTTATATGGACCGTGATACCGGGAGTATCGGAGGACTTGAGCAACCGCCACCACCCTCCCGCCAGCTCTTTCTTGTTACAATTGTATTAGATGTAGTGGCGATCCTGTTATGTTTTTTGATTAGCCCTTTATTTGCCGCTGTTACGTTACTGTATATTGGCGCATCCAAAGCATATAGTTACCGGGGTATCCGGTTAAAAAAATTCCCGGTTATTGGTTACCTGACCGTGATCATTTTCCAGGGAGCCCTCACGTTTGCCCTGGTTTATTATGGAAGCAACAAAGAGACAGTATTTTGGGTACCCTGGCAGGGAATGGTCATCTGTGCGTTGCTCATCGGAGGTTTTTATCCACTCACACAGATCTACCAGCACCAGCAGGACCTGGCAGATGGAGTGGAAACGATCAGTTATAAGTTGGGTTATACAGGAACATTTGTGTTTTGTGCGATTATTTATGCCCTCGCATGGGTTTTCATGGCACAATATTTTATAGCTATAAACCAAATAAATAAATTATGGCTGGTCAGCATCTTTTTTGCCCCTGTTATCGTTTATTTCATTAGTTGGTTTGTAAAAGTGCAAAAAGATAAAGCAGCGGCTAATTTTAAAAATACCATGAAGATGAACTGGCTGGCTGCTGTTTGTACAAATCTTGCATTTATCATTTTATTAACCTGGAAATGTTTTGAGTAAAATAGTATCAATTGGCACAGCGGTTCCCGCATTCCGGCACGAACAATCAGCCATATT
>CALRSN020000286.1:0-4447 GCA_943370865.1 Bordetella parapertussis | reverse complement strand
CAGTGGGGTTGGCACTTTTGTGTATGTCATGAAGCAGGCGGGCTGGCAGGTAACAGGGCTGGAACCGGATGCAGATGCCAGGAAAGTGGCGGCACAGGTGTATAATGCCGACTTAACTGATATTGCACAATTCTATGATCTGCCGGTGGGCAGTTTTGATGCTATCACCATGTGGCATGTGCTGGAACATGTACACGAATTACAGCGTTATATGCAGCAGTTGAAAGCCCTGCTGAAAGAAAATGGTAAACTGTTCATTGCGGTACCTAATTATAGGTCAACAGACGCTGCTGTTTATAAAGAACATTGGGCTGCTTATGATGTGCCCCGGCACTTGTATCATTTTTCTCCCCGTTCTATTGAACTACTCATGGAAAAGAACGGGATGAAAGTGGAAGCATACAAACCGATGTGGTACGATAGTTTTTATATTTCCCTGCTTAGCAGTAAATATAAAAATGGAAAATCCAACTTAATAGCCGCCTTTTTTAACGGGCTGCGTTCGAATTTTAAGGCCTTGGGTGATGTTAAGAGATGCAGCTCTGTTATATATGTGATCTCAAAATAATTATTGTCCTAACTGAATTTCATAAAGTTCCGGCCAGTTTTTACCGGTGATGTAGATTTTCTTTGTGGAAGGCTCAAAAGCGATCCCGTTTAATTCTAATGCAAAAGGATATTTTGCCTTTACGGTTTCAGTGATAGCACCCAGGTCGATCTTACCCACCACTTCCCCTTTAGCAGGATCGATTTTTAGGATATAAGGTGCCTGCCATTGATTGGCATAAATAAAACCATCGATATATTCCAGTTCGTTGATATTGAAAGCAAGGTTACCAGCCTCAGTTATTGTTTGCTGCTGTAATAGTTTGAATGAGCCGGGTTCGTAATAATACAAATTACTGGTCCCGTCGCTGGCAATGATCCTTTTACCATCTGTAGTCATACCCCAGCCTTCTTTACTGGCAAACTTAAATTCGCCGAGTTTCTTAAAATTGTTTACATCATACATTAAACCCACTTCATCCTGGTAGGTAAGCATGTACACTGTATCATTGATGATCACAATACCTTCACCAAAATACTGATCGCCAATAGCTATACTTTTAATTGGTTTACCTGTTTTGAGATCAGTCTTTATGAGTTTAGATTCTCCTTTTTCACCTGTGCTTTCAAATAACTCTCCTTTATAAAACAAAAGGCCTTCGGTGAACGAAGAAGTGTCATGGGGGTAGGTGGCAACAATAGAATAGCTGATCGATTTGGTAGCTTCTGGAATTGTATCATCATCACCAGGTTTAGGCCCATTTCCATTACAGGAAGCAATTAAAACAGTTGTTAGTGCGCAGAGCCGGGTAAATAGTTTCATTGACCGAAATTAATTTTACAAATGTAATATCCCATCAAATACAGGCCTGTTAAAGGTTTAACAACCCGGATCATCTGGAATCGGGAAAATACGATATAAAAAAACAGACCGCAATTTAGTAACCTTCATAAAAAAAGTTATATTTGGTCTTCAGTTAATTTGTTCCTGAAATTTTAATCCCTTTCTGAATCGTATCCCTGGAACGCCACTTCATTAATTTCCCTTTTATCCTCATCATTTCCAATCCCGCATGAATACTCATGGCTCTAATACTATTGCCATGCACGAACGGTTAATGATTTGGAACCATGAAGACAAGACTGCTTTTTGCAATTTTAATAGTTGTATTCACTTTCCAGCTGCAGGCGCAGAAGAATTGCGCTGCTTTTTCTTACCAGCAGGCACAGTCGCTGAAAGACCCGGCATTGGCAGACCGGTTGGCTGCTATAGAAACATTTACCCGGAATTATATTAGTACGAACCAAGGCACTGCTTCCAGGACAGAAGGGGAAGTAATTAAGATACCCGTCGTTGTCCATATTCTATACCACGATCCGGCAGATAATATCAGCGACGCAAAAGTGATAAGCCAGTTACAGGCATTGAATAAAGCCTTTCGTCGTATGAATGCAGATACGGTTAATACACCCGCAAGATTCAAGAAACTGGCTGCTGATTGTGAGATAGAATTTCAACTGGCTGTCTCCGATCCTAAGCGCAGAAATACTTCCGGTATTGTTAGAAAATATACTCCCATTACAATCTGGCAAAGCGATGATAAAATGAAATTCTCTTCCGAAATGGGCAGCGATGCCTGGGATGCGAAGAGTTACCTGAATATCTGGGTGTGCAATCTCGATCGGGTGGCTGGTTACTCCAGTGCCCCGGGTGGTGACCCGGCAAAGGATGGCATTGTACTCGGTTTTAATGTATTTGGATCGGAGGGAGGAATGACTGGTTTTAATATGGGGAAAACAGCCGTGCATGAAGTGGGGCACTGGCTCAACCTGAAACATATCTGGGGCGATGGGGATTGTGGTGATGATGGAGTGAATGACACGCCTCAGCAAGCCTGGTATAATATCGGATGTCCTTCCGGAAACACTGTTACCTGTGGCAACGGACCTGATGGCGATATGTACATGAACTATATGGATTTTACGGATGATGCCTGTATGAACCTTTTTACCAGGGGGCAGAAGGCGAGAATGCAGGCTGCATTTGTGCCGGGAGGAATAAGGAATTCAATATTGAGTTCAACCGGCTTAAGTACGCCACTGATCTTTGAATCTCCTCTTCCCCAGGAAGATCCGAAATGGCTGCACCCGCAATTTTATCCCAACCCTGCCAGCAGCCAGCTGACGGTTGACCTTTCTTATGACATCCGCTGGATCGGTAAAACGATGACCCTTATGAATATGCAGGGACAGGTGATCATGCAATTACCTATTACTGCCAAAGTTCAAACCATCAATACCAGCAACCTGAAACCAGGCATGTATTTACTGGTTTCCAAAAAGGAAGATGGGGAAACAATTAAACAGAAATTTGTTAAGCTATAAGAGAGACCAATACTAACGCTGAAAGGCCCCGCATTGATGCGGGGTTCTTTTTTTGTTATGTGCAAAAAAAGATCACCCATTTTCAGGTGATCTTTTGACCTAATAAAATATAAGTTCTTAGATATGTATTGCTTCCCCATACGCCACCTCAATGGCTTCCTTGATATTCTCACTGATAGTGGGGTGCGGGTGAATACTGTTCAGCACTTCATGGTAGGTAGTTTCCAATTTTCTCGCTACTACGGTTTCAGCGATCATTTCTGTAACGTTGTAGCCAATCATATGTGTGCCTAACCATTCGCCGTATTTAGCATCAAATATTACTTTGATAAATCCTTCGTTATGACCCGCAGCAGTTGCTTTACCGGCAGCACTTAATGGAAACTTACCCACTTTCACATCATAGCCCGCATCTTTGGCTTGTTTCTCTGTGTATCCAACTGAAGCGATCTCGGGATAGCAATAGGTACAACCCGGCACATTATTATAATCAAGTGCTTCAGGCTGGTGATTGTATTTCTTTTCATTGTAGCCGATGGCTTCCACGCAAATGATACCTTCTTTAGAAGCAACGTGTGCCAACGCCTGGCCCGGAACACAATCGCCGATGGCGTAAATGCCAGGTATATTAGTTTGGTAATATTTGTCAACCACAATACGGCCTTTATCGGTTTTGATACCTGTTTCTTCCAAACCAATTCCTTCAATATTAGCCGCTACTCCAACCGCACTTAATAATACATCGGCTTCCAGTGTTACTTCACCGGTTGCCGTTTTCACTTTTGCTTTTACACCATTACCCGATGTGTCAACAGCAATTACTTCGCTGCTGGTCATGATCTCAATGCCGTTCTTTTTAAAATTCTTTTCCAGTTCTTTAGAGATTTCTTCATCTTCTACTGGTACAATACGGGGAAGAAATTCAACAATAGTAACCTTGGTTCCCATGCTGTTGTAGAAATAGCCAAACTCAACACCAATGGCACCACTTCCCACCACGATGATCGATTTAGGTTGTGCAGGCAGGCTCATCGCTTCACGGTAACCAATAATCTTTTTGCCATCCTGTTTCAGTGCCGGTAATTCACGGCTTCTGCCGCCGGTGGCAATGATCAGGTATTTCCCTTCCACCATTTTTTTGCTTCCGTCGGCAGCAGTTACTTCCACCTGGCCTTTGGCTTTTATCTTTCCAAAGCCATTAATCACATCGATCTTGTTTTTCTTCATCAGGTACTGTACACCTTTACTCATCTTATCAGCCACCCCACGGCTTCTTTTCACCACGGCTTCAAAATTGGCTGTTCCGGTGGCTTCAATACCATAGCTGCTGGCATGTTTGATATCTTCAAAGACCTGGGCACTCTTCAGCAGGGCTTTGGTAGGGATACAACCCCAGTTCAGGCAAATACCACCGAGACTTTCCTTTTCAATAACCGCCGTTTTAAAGCCTAATTGAGATGCACGGATCGCCGCCACATATCCGCCAGGGCCGCTTCCGATTACAACTACATCGTAT
>CALRSN020000285.1:0-4450 GCA_943370865.1 Bordetella parapertussis | reverse complement strand
GCGGGAATGAGTGTTCCCGGTTATAACAATCCCCTTCGCCTGCATACGTACCACACTGTTCAGTAACAGGAGTAAACTCATAAGGATCGGGGCCTGTTGGATCATCGGAATAAATATCCCAGATCACATTGCCACTGGCCAGTTCACTGGGCTGTATATCACCTGTCTGGTAGATGGTCCACAGGTCGCTATAGCTTTGATGATTCAGCCCGGTATTAATAATATTGCGTAATTCTGTTTTCAATGCAGCACAACTCAACCCGGTTGCAGTGCTGTAATAATTCAACGGGATATTATTATTGATTAATGTACTGAATGTGCGCACCGTATTACCTGTCGTCAAATAATCAGGAAGGCCAGCACAGAGATTATAGGTATACACCGTGACATAATAAGTCGTACCGCTGGTTAATCCTGAAACAAAAGTTGTTGTACCCGTTCCGGAATATAAGACCTCTTCGCTACCACTGTAGGTAGTATTACCGCTATAAGTAGTTCCGTCAACAGGAACAGTAAAACTATTGGATGAATTTATTTTCACTAAAGAACTGCTGCCATTACCCCCACTCCAGCTGATTGTGGCGGATACCAGTGATGCATTCACATTGATGGTACTCACCTGCACCGAAGGAGCACCGCAGGAAGTAGTTTGGTTAGCTGTTGCCGGGCTTGTTACGTTATAACAGGAACCTGTATTATCAAATGTAAATACCGCCACATGATAAGTGCTGCCGGAAGTGAGGCCTGTAACCGCAACTGAATTTCCTGTACCGTTATAAACAACATATTCAGTTGCAGCAATAGTTTGCCCGCTGCCAAAGGCAGTATTGGCTGTATAAGTATTCCCAATGATAGGGGAACCGGCTACAGCATTTCCTGCTTTTATCACTACTAACGAATTGGTGCCACTGCCGGCATTCCAGTTCACAGTAAAAGAACTGCTGGTCACACTGGAGAAAGAAACAGCCGATGCCTGCGTAACAGGTGGCGTGCAACCACTGCCACTGGAAAAAACAAGAGAGATATCATCAATACCCGTCGTGGCCCTGTTGCCTGCACCTGTGGCAGCAGTTAAACTGGTAATGCGTATCCATACATCCTGCCCGATATTATCTAATGCAGATCCGAAGCTGACCGTTACTGTTGTATTGGTAAATGTGCTGCCACCAGTGGTAATAGTAACTGGTGAAGTGGTGACGGCTGTAAAACTTGTGGGAGAAGCGCCCACGCCATAATCCACTCTCCAGGTTGTTACCCTCGGGGAAGTAACATCCAGTGATTGCAATTTAAAGCTCAGTGAAAAATTAGAAAAGCCGGTAGTATTTGTTAACTGCATTTCTAAAGCAGCTCCCGGATCAGCTACGGAACCGCTCTGCCGAATACCCACCACCCGGTCCGTACTGGCGTTTTGGGCTGCCGTATTGGAAGAACTGATCAGTCCATCGGCAGAAGCCACATTCTTCCAACCCGAAAAAGTGCTGTTCCAGGGAGAATTGGCATCAATGGCACTGGTGAATGTGGCGGCTGTACCTAAGCTGGTAGCTGTTGCATTGGAAGCCACCCGGAAACCGGTTGGCAGGCCCGATCCAACTCCATCAAAATGCTGTGTATAGTTGGTACCGCTTAAAGTAATCTGGCTGCTGGCAGAAAGGGTAAGCAATCCCCCGAATAGTAAGGTAAAAATCTTCTTCATGATCAGTAACAGTTTGGCTTTGCAAAGGCCGCAAATCTATGTTTTTATCCTACCCGAAACCCTGATGGGAATAACTTGTGATTCCCCGCAAAAAGGAAACCGGAAAACAACAAACGAACTCTTTTTTTGCATCGGTCTGAATAAGTATCTTCGCCGAAATTTTTTGCACTATGAACCTCCACGAATACCAGGCCAAGGAACTACTGAAGAAATACAATGTAACCGTCCAGGAGGGATTTGCCTGCAGCACCGTACACGAAGCAGAAGAAGCCTATCGCCAGATCAAAACCCAGTACGGCAGCAACTTTGCCGTTGTAAAAGCACAGATCCACGCTGGTGGCCGTGGTAAAGGCACCGTAAAAGAAACTGGTATCAATGGGGTTAAAGTAGCTAAGTCAGCCGAAGACGTGGTGGACATTTCCAAAAAGTTATTAGGCGGTACCCTCGTTACCCTGCAAACAGGCCCTGCGGGTAAAGTAGTAAACAAGATACTCGTGGCACAGGACATGTATTATGATGGCGTATCGGACCGTAAAGAATTTTATCTCTCGATATTATTAGATCGTACCAAAGGACAGAATGTGATCATGTACAGTACTGAAGGCGGTATGAACATTGAAGATGTGGCACATGATACGCCTGAAAAAATATTCAAAGAGTGGGTGCACCCTTCCGGTGGCCTGCAGGGATTCCAGGCAAGAAAGATCGCTTTCAACCTCGGGTTAAGTGGTGATGCTTTCAAGAATATGGTGAAATTCGTGACCAATCTCTATAATGCATATGTTGGACTGGATTGTTCCATGTTAGAAATTAACCCGTTGTTCAAAGCAGCTGATAATAAAATTGTAGCAGTTGACTGTAAAATGAACCTCGATGAGAATGCCCTGATGCGTCATGCTGACCTCGCTTCTCTTCGTGATGTAACGGAAGAAGACCCTACTGAAGTTGAAGCCGGTAAATACAACCTGAACTTTGTAAAACTGGATGGCAACGTAGGTTGTATGGTGAATGGTGCTGGTTTGGCCATGGCGACCATGGATATGATCAAACTCAGCGTTGGCGAACCCGCCAACTTCCTGGATGTCGGTGGTACGGCCAATGCGCAAACCGTAGAAGCCGGTTTCAAGATCATCTTAAAAGATCCTGCCGTAAAAGCGATCCTCATCAACATCTTTGGTGGTATCGTTCGTTGCGACCGGGTGGCACAGGGTGTTATTGATGCCTATAAAAATCTCGGCAATATTCATATCCCCATTATCGTTCGTTTACAGGGCACCAATGCCGTGGAAGCAAAAAAACTTATTGACGAAAGCGGACTGGAAGTACAATCGGCCATCCTGCTAAGCGAAGCTGCAGACCTGGTGAAGAAAGCGGTGGCTTAGTAAATGGAGAACAGAAAATGGGAGCTCAACTAACTGATCCTGGCTGAAAGGCCGGGATTTTTTTTATTCCCCCATTCTCTTATTTCTCTGCAGCCTGATACGCCCAGGCTCCCGACTAATGACTCACTAATCCTGACTAAACACTCACCCTGCTACCGTTAAAAAACGGTATTTCTCCACTTTATCCAAAAACCCGTTCTCCGTTTTGGAAATAGATATAAAAATTTTCTACCTTAATAAGGATAACCATTAGCTCCAACCAAAACCTTATCCATCATGGCCACTACTATGTATGTGTCTGAAGACACCACGTCCCTCTTCCAGGATAAAACAACCAATAAAATTGCCCGTCATTTACTTTGGGGCGATACTGTCTTATTACAGGAAGACCTGCCAGCTTCAGGAAGAGTAAAAGTAAAAGCAAGAGGCTGGACCGGCTATGTCAACACAACGCATATCGGGGAACAGGCTTTACTTGAATACTACTTCATTGATGTGGGCCAGGGAGATGGTGTACTCATCGTGACGCCTGACCGTAAACATATTCTTATTGATGGCGGATATATCCGCAGTAAACAACTGACGAAAAGAAATGCCGCCGATTTCGTGGACTGGAAATTCAAAAAGGAATATGGCAAGAATAAAATTACGCTGGATGTAATGATGGCTTCTCATAATGATGAAGATCATTACGGTGGTCTCTGGGATCTTATCAACCCGGAAGAAACAGATGAATTGGAAATCACGAATGTGGAAGTGAAGAATTTCTACTACGCCGGGATCAACTGGTTTAAAAAAGGAACCACAAGAAGTCTTGGTCCAAATAAAAGCGGTTATTACACCCCGCTGCTCGATAATAAAACAGCATTAAAAAAATATCTGCCGGGAGGAAGCGGTGCCACCGCAACCGGTTATGAACTACAGGGACAATGGAAAAGTTTTATGGAATTGATAATCGGGCAGGTGGATACTATTGAACGGTTAAGCCATAAAAAAAATGAAAATGGTTATGTGCCAGGCTTTACACCAAAACCCGGCAAACCCAGCATCAAAGTGTTAGCTCCTGTCGAAGAATCGGTGGAGGGCAAACCGGCTTTAAAGAAATTCAGCAATGGCGATGCGCAAAATACCAACGGGCATAGTTTATTACTCAGAGTAGATTATGGAAAGACAAGGGTGTTGCTTACAGGTGACCTGAATGCACAAAGCCAGAAACATATCCTCAATTTTTACCAGGATAATTTAGGCGAGCTGGCCTGCGACCTTACCAAAGCCTGTCACCACGGAAGTGATGATTGTTCCTTTGAATTTTTAACTACCCTTTCTGCATCAGCCACCGTTATTTCCTCGGGGGATAATGAAGGGCATAACCACC
>CALRSN020000284.1:0-4451 GCA_943370865.1 Bordetella parapertussis | reverse complement strand
GTATTTCTTCCGGCAAAGAATTATTTAAAAAAATTAGTTTTTATCCGCAACAGACGCTTCGTGGGTCAATGTTACCACTTTCGAAGTTGTTTTCAGCTCAGTGGTACCATTCATCCTCTTGGCAATAACCATTCTGCGGCGTGGCTTTTTGCGATAATATAGCAACCCAAGACCGGAGTAGGATAAAACGAGCATGACCAGTACCAGGTAAGTAGGTCCCATTGACCTGCCGAGGTAAGCAAACACAACAAAAAACAGGTTAATCCCGACACAGGTGAAGGTTACGGCCGCATGTCCAAGACCCCTGTCTAATAACAAATGATGTATATGATTCCGGTCGGGGGTAAATGGTGACCGGCCATTGACAATACGAATAGCAAATACCCTGAGTGTATCCAGCAACGGAACAATCAGGATAGAAACACCAACTGCGACGGCAGAATCAACTGGTATTAACACTGCGGGAGAATCAGCCACGGTAATGAATTTGATCACCAATATCGAATTTACCAGCCCTATCATAAGTGAACCGGAGTCTCCCATGAATATTTTAGCCGGGTGATGATTAAATATCAGGAAAGCTACTAAGCTGCCGGCCATTGAAAAAGCCAACAACGCATACGCCTGCTGATCAACAGCGAAGAAATAAGTGCCAAATATGAGCATGGTGATGATACCAAGACTCGAAGCCAGTCCGTCAATACCATCGATCAGGTTAAAAGAATTGATGATCACAATGATGGTCAGGTAAGATAAGGCTAGACCAAAAGCTTCAGGAACCTGCTGAAATCCGAACAATCCATGCATACTATCCAGACGTATGCCACCGAGGTGAATAAGGATAGAAGCGGCTATTACCTGTCCTACAAATTTTTTGCTGGCAGAAAGTACCATCAGGTCATCTTTAAGACCCAGGAAAAAAATCACTAAAGCTGCTGCAAAAAAATATTGAAACTCGGGATTTTGATTACCCTGGATAGATAATAAGGCTGCCAGTAAGAAGCCGCCAAAAATACCTACTCCTCCGAGGGAGGAAACAGGACGGGTGTGGACCTTTCTTTCATCAGGTATATCATACAGTTTTTTCTGCTCAGCTATTTGTAATACTACAGGAATAGCAAGAAAAGAAATAATGAAAGAAACTGAAGCTGTCAAAAGCACATCAAGCATGCAGGTAAGGTTTTCGTGGGCAAAAATATGTGATCATGTTTGTTTTTCCTATTGTGTTTCATGTTTTTAGTGCATTTACGTATTATTTTTTAATGAAACTCGCAGGAATTGATTTTTTCTGTCCAGATTGATGGAAGGGGTTTGGGGTTTGTATCAAAAAAGATTGCACTTTTGCAACTTCATGGGGCATTTGAACCGAAGAGATAGGAAAAGTTTAAAAAAGAAATAGTCGTTATGGCAGAATTAAGTGCAATTGCTACGCAAATCCGTCGGGACATCGTAAGAATGGTCCATGGTTCAAGCAGTGGTCACCCAGGTGGTTCATTAGGATGTACAGATTTTTTGACAGCCCTGTACTTTAAAGTAATGAAGCATAACCCGTCCTTTAATATGGACGCAACCAACGAAGACGTATTTTTCCTATCAAACGGGCATATTTCCCCTCTTTTCTATTCAACATTGGCCCGTTCCGGCTACTTTGATACCAAAGAATTAGCCACTTTCCGGAAATTAAACACAAGGTTACAGGGACACCCTGCTACGCATGAGCATTTACCCGGTGTAAGGATCGCTTCTGGTTCGCTGGGCCAGGGCATGAGTGCTGCAATTGGTGCAGCACTGACAAAAAAGTTAAATAAAGAGTCCACTGTCGTTTATTCCCTGCATGGCGATGGAGAATTACAGGAAGGACAGATCTGGGAAGCCGCCATGTTTGCAGCCCATCATAAAGTTGACAACCTCATTTCAACTGTTGATTGGAATGGTCAACAGATTGACGGACCCACCAAAAAAGTAATGGGACTAGGCGACCTGGCTGCAAAGTTTTTAGCATTTGGCTGGGAGGTGATTCACCTGGAAAAAGGTAATGATGTGGATGAAGTGGTGAAAGCACTGGAATATGCCAAAACTTTTGTTGGTAAAGGCAAACCCATCATGATCCTCATGAAAACAGAAATGGGTAAAGGCATTGACTTCATGGAAGGATCACATGAATGGCATGGCATTGCACCGAATGATGAACAATTAGCCAAAGCATTGGCACAATTGCCGGAAACCCTTGGTGATTATTGATTTTGATTTTTGAACTAATTGTATAAAAGAAACCAAACCGGTTTCTTTTTTATTTCCACACAACCTTTTATTCGCTTTTCAATGAAAACTGTTGCAGGGCCGCTTTCCGGGAAGGAAACCACGATGCCAGTAAGGCAATGATAAAAACAGTTGCTCCTACCAGCAGGAAATCTGCTATTCTGAGTTTTACCGGGAAATAATCGATCAGGAAAGAACCTCCTGTTAAGGGAATAAGATGAAAATTGATCTGCAGCACCGCAATGATCAATGCCAGCAACATACCGATCCCGCCGCCGATAAGTGCCAGCAACATACCCTCATTCAAAAAGACCTTTTGAATAAAACTCCTGTTGGCACCCAATGCATGCAGCACACTGATATCTTTTTGTTTTTCCAGCACCAGCATGGTGAGTGCCCCGATCATGGTGAAAGCGGCAACAACAAGGATAAGGCTCAGCACCCCATAAATAGCCCAGCGCTCCATATTCATGACCGCATACAAGCTTTTATTCTGCTGGTATTTATTCAGTACAGCATATTTATCACCTAATACATTCTTTACTTTTTGTTGAATATCGTCTGCGTTTGACGGATCGGTAACAGCAATTTCAATTGCTGAATACTGGTCATCTTTCAGTTTAAGTGCATTTCGCAGAAAGTCGATATTGGTAATACAAAAGGTATTATCAAAATCCTGCTGCACCATAAAACCACCGCTGACTGTGACCTGGCTGGAAGAAATGGATTGCAGCGGATCCAGTTGTTCGGTACCATCTTTTCTCGGCAGGTAAACCACCAATGGGTCCAGGTGATTGTCGGCATCAATATCCAGTGTTCTTTCCACGCCTGCACCAATGATCATCTGCGGTGATTCACTATCGCCTAATACAAACTCTCCTTTGAATAAATTACCAGCCACTCCTGTTACATACCTGTATTGTTTATCCACTCCTTTTAACTGTACCACTTTTTGATTTTCCCTTTCTTCATCTTCGCCGCCAAACTGTCTTGTACGGGTTTGTAAAAAGGCTTTCTCTTCCAGCACCAGTGAGAAATTGCGAATACCCTGAACAGCTTTAATTTTTTGCAGCTGACCTGATGACACTGTCATCAGTTTCCCGGAAACCGGCATCACCTTAAGATCGGTATAGAAAGAGGAATACAATGATTTTACCAGGCCTTCAAATCCATTGAACACACTCAGCACCAATACCAGTGCAGTCGTACCTATAATAATGGCAGCAACACTTGTCCATGCAATGATATTGATGGCATTGGTGGTTTTTTTTGCTTTGAAATAGCGCCAGGCAAAGAGAAAGTGCAAGGGATGAATTAATTGGTTGATTAGTTAACTGGTTAAATAGTTTCCAGGCAGCCCTCATTCATTTGTTGGAGGTTTATCATCGCTGATCTTTTTGAAAATTTCTTCCATCTTAAACACATGATCCAGCGTATCATCCTGGAAGAACCTCAATACGGGGATGCTGCGCAGCTGATGTCGTACCCGGGCCGCCAGTTCCTTTTTGATCTCATGGTGTTTTTCCTCAATTTTATGAAGGGCAGCCGGCACATCGGTCACTTGAAAAAAGCTCAGGTAAAACCTGGCTTCCAGCAGGTCCGGGGTCACTTTCACCGAGGAAATGGACACCATACCACCATTGATCATACCCAGGCCCAACCGCTGAAAAATGAGGTTCATCTCTTCATTCAGCAGCCCGGCGATCTGTTTCTGTCTTTTACCTTCTTCCATGTTCTTAACAATTGAGTTCGCTGTAAAATTAGTTACTTTGCCCCGTTTAAGCGATTAATACAGGCGATGAATAAATATTCAAGGATTTTCAGCTATTTGAAGAATTACAAAGGTAAAATTGCACTTTACTTTTTGTGTATCCTCCTCTCTATTGTTTTCGGGATTGTTTCCTTTGGTATGCTGGCTCCTTTTTTCGACCTGATCTTCAAAGGTGACAGTTCCAGCCTTTCCAAAACAATTGATAATCCCGTCATGGAATCCTTACGATCTATGATGGTCAGGCAGGTGGGGACAATGGATGCCGTTGGTGCACTGGCCCTGATCTGTTTTATCATTGTCTTTTCAATTTTATTAAAAAACCTGTTTCTTTATTTTTCCTTTTATATTCTGAATCCCCTAAAGAACAGGATCGTCAATACACTCCGTTCTGATCTGTATAATAAAATATTACAACTGCCGG
>CALRSN020000283.1:0-4453 GCA_943370865.1 Bordetella parapertussis | reverse complement strand
GCTACAGATCCCGGCATGATCGTGGTAACTTTAATGCCATATTTCCGGAGATCAAGCATGATGGCTTGTGAAAAACCAACCAGGCCAAACTTACTGGCATTATAGGCTGAACCATTTTCAAAGAAATTTGTACCTGCAAGACTTGCAATAGTAATGATATAGCCTTTGGACTGTTTCAACGCTTCAAGACTGGCTTTTACACTATTGAAAACACCGGTGAGATTGGTATCAATGGTATCTTTCCACTCCTTCTCCGTTATATTTTCTATTGAAGCAAAATGCCCTACTCCTGCATTAGCCACCAATACATCCAGTTTCCCGAAATGAGTGATAGTTTCCTGTACAGCTTTTGCCTCTGCAGCCATAGAACTTACTTCTGATTCGATAGCTAGTATTTTAGAGGGGTCAGCACTCAAAGAGGCTGCTGCTTTCTTAGCTGCCTCCAACGTCCGGCTGGTAATGGCCACTTTCATTCCCTTATCAAGCAATGTTTGGGCGATTCCATACCCGATTCCCTTACTTCCGCCGGTGATATAGGCTACTTTGCCTGTAAGATCATTATTCATTTGCTATTATTTTTATAAGATGTATTAACTGATTGGAACATCAAAGTAAATCAATTATAAGGATACGGATCGGATTACCTGGCCCGTTACGAACAAACTGTAAACCACTTTGTTTAAAACAGGTTATAAAAACTGTTTTCTACGCAGGTTTCTTTATTTTTATAATTCATCCTTCAAAATAAAAATATGCAGGTAAAATATAGCCTTTATATGTCAGTGCTGGCAGTATTCATATATACAAGCGGGTGCGCCAATAATTCCGGTTCATCCAATACTGCTGATTTTGGAGATACCACTAAGTTGCCACCCGTTGAAACAAAGGCTGCCAACAGCAATTATAAACCAGCCTTTGCGGGTCAGACGAGGATCGCAGGCGTGAAAACCACCACTCCATATAAGACAGATAAGTTAGCAGAGAAAATCGGGAAGCCCTGGGCCATTGTCCCTATGCCGGATGGCCGCCTGCTTATTACTGATAAGACCGGCTTTATGCAGATCTATGATGCGAATGGTGTTTTGGTAAAAAAAATAACCGGCTTTCCCTCCGTTGATGACCGTTCACAGGGAGGAATGCTGGATGTGGCTTTCGATCCTGACTTTGCTAAGAATAAAACGATCTATTGGTCCTTCTCTGAAAAAAATGGTAGCGGCAACCTGACAGCAGTCGCCAAGGGCCAGTTAAATGAAGCAGCAGGTAAGATCGATAATCCAGTTGTTATATTCAGGGCTACTCCTGCCCTTGACAGTAAACTACATTATGGCTCCCGTTTACTTTTTAATAAAGAAGGCTATCTCTTTGTTTCTACCGGCGAACGATCCATCCTGGAAGGAAGGGCGCAGGCGCAGCTATTAAGTTCCGGCCTCGGTAAGATTTTCAAGATCACCAAAGAAGGCAAACCAGCTCCCGGTAATCCTTTCAGTAAACAAAAGGGAGCTATGCCAGAAATATATGCCTATGGTTTTCGCAATCCGCAAAGCTTGGATATTCATCCGGTAACAGGTGATCTTTGGGAAGCCGAGTTCGGCCCCCGCGGTGGTGACGAACTGAATATTATTAAACCGGGAAAGAATTATGGCTGGCCGGTCATTACCTACGGTATTGAATACAGCGGCCCGGCAGTGGGTGACGGCATTCAGCAAAAAGGAGGTATGGAACAACCCGTGTATTACTGGGATCCGGTCATTTCTCCCGGCGGTATGACATTCTATACCGGTAATGCAATCCCGGAATGGAAGAATAATTTATTTATCAGCGGACTCAGCAGTACACATATCGCCCGGCTCGTGATCGTTAATAATAAAGTAGTGGGTGAAGAAAGATTACTGGCTGATAAAAGGGAACGGTTCCGGGATGTAGCCTGCCTGAACGGGATGCTCTATACGGTAACAGACAGCGGCATACTTTTCCGCATCAGTAAAAAATAGCCGGAATATTTTGAAGGGCCAACAAGTTTTGTTCTTTATCAGAACAACTGTAAACCATAATAGCCGATTATAGTAAATAACACGCAGCGGGTTATAACTCCCAGGCAGCACCAGATCAGCATTTTTTTGAGATTAACATTCAGCCCGGTCCCAACAGCAATACTGATCGGTGCACCGACAGTTATTGTACCTGCAAAACCAAGACCGGCTACCCCATATTTGTTCCAGATGCGTGCCAGTACCGGGTGTTTTTTAGTTTCCTCGGCAGCCGGTGTTTTCTTTTTGTGAAAGAAAGCCCTGATCCTGTCTCCAAAAAATGTAGCTGCAAAAACCCCGGCCAGCCCGCCGGTAACAGTTGTAAAAAAGATAGTCCAGGGAGATAAATTAAAGGCAAATCCTGCAGGGATGGCAGCATATATTTCAAAAGTGGCCAGGCCTGCTACCGTAAGTATTTTCAAAAACATAAATAATCTACAAAAGAGATGGTGAGAAACGGGCTAAATTAGCTCAAAGTAGTCATTGCATGTTTATCTACCTGTTAATTTAAATACAACAGTTTTAAATAACCGGCTGGTGCGAGTGGAGAATAAAAATTCGGTTACTCTGCCATAGCTTTTAGGGCCTCCTCCTTATCTTTTTCAAATATTTTCAGCTCTGCTCCTCCTACTGGGTCCAGGCCCATTACATTTTCATTGGCAAGGAAGGATTGAATTCCTTTGGCCTGTAGTTTATCCTGTATCATTTTTGCTTCCAGCATATCTGTATAAGTATGCAAAACGATTGTTTGATCTTGTAGCATAGTTATTAGTTGAATAAAAGAAAATTTATTTAGTGCGCAGCACCAGCAGCACTTCCTGTCTTCTTTTCAGCAACAGGTCATTCCCTCTTGTTTCGTAACGATCAACATTTCCCAGGGTAGAAATAAAAAGGTTTTCAAATTCGATATCATTGCAGCTCATTTTTGTACTGACCAGCTCATGAAAGCTGATCGTATTTTTATTAAGACTATAATTCCCGTTGATTTGATTGCAGCCGCCATTACCGGCAAACTTTTTTAAGCCAACTTCAAAATCAAGATATGCATCCCTGCGTCCACCGCTTTGCTGTACAGGCACTCCTTTCAGCTCTACCAGTACCCAACGCTGGTTACCCCAGTTATGGTCCGGGGAGAGTTTCGGGCTACAATCTGGGCTGATTAAGGAGATAAATAAAATGAACAGGTATTTCATGTTAAAAATTTATTTGGGGGTAGAGTATTAAACAAGCGTTTCTAAAAAATTGTCTGCACAAGGTAGAGCAATAGAAGGATGGCTAACATAATTAAAATCATATGCCCTGGTTCGTATGAAGAACCTGGAAAAATCTTCAACCCGGGCCTGGTAAAATATCACGCATAATGTTCTATAGACGGCTGACTGTAAGCAAGTAATCTTAACGTCACAAATAACTGTTGCTTTAAATCCAACGGAGAGGACCTGTGAATTATAAAACTTCTGCATGTAACTATATAACTGTTTGGAGAATTACCGGGGGACCTTTACTTACATAGCAGTTAGCTATTCTGTTGAAGCACACTAAATTTTAAAATAAAACATATAAAATGAAAATACTTTTAATTTCTCTCTTCCTGCTGACAGCCATCCTTGGTGCAGGCTTTATTTTTAATACAAGCCAAAAACAAAAAGACTGGCCGGTACCTGATGCAGACAAAAATAAAGTGAACCCCATTGCTGCTGATGTGTCTTCCATTGCCGATGGCAAAGCTTTGTGGGGAACTCATTGCCAGTCATGCCATGGGAAAAAAGGGTTGGGTGACGGCCCCAAATCAGACAATTTAAAAACAGAAGCGGGAGATTTTTCAAAGAATACAACCCAGGGACAAACGGATGGTTCTCTCTATTTCAAAATCGTCAAAGGCAGGGATGATATGCCGGGCTACAAAAAGAAAATTCCTGAAAGCGATGATATCTGGAGTCTCGTCAATTACATGCGAACATTTAAAAAATAGGACTACTACAGTCAGCTATGCAGAATATCTTGTATTTAATGAAATTGTTATAGAAAGCAGAATACTTAAGCGTTAACAACCCTAATTAAAGCCTACTTACTCCCTGTGATCGCATTGAACGAATTGAAAAATGTATTCAGAAAATCATCTTTGCCGGCTGGATCTTTTATTTTTTTCTGCATTTCTTCCTTTTCTTCTATTGACAATAAGGCCATTGCATTAAATAGCAGGCCGGTGATCTGCGTAAACGCATAATTTACTTTCTTCATTGCTTTTTTATCCAGTTGCCGGTGCAAACGTTCACTGGGCCGTTCCTGCAACATATTCTGAACATATAATTTCAAGAGGTCCTGCATTTTTGTTAGCTCTGGTTGTAATTTTTTCAACACAGAGTCTTTCATGGCATTGATCTTTTCCAGTCTTGGATTTTGGACAACCGTACGGGATACCGGCT
>CALRSN020000282.1:0-4461 GCA_943370865.1 Bordetella parapertussis | reverse complement strand
CGATATATGTATTGAAAAAAGCAGGTGCACTTGAAAGATCCTTGCCCGGTATCGTTTTGTATGTAAAGATTGAATAGGTACTTCCGGTACCAGCATCAAAAACCGTATGCCCGTTCAAAGTGGTAAATTCACTTTTGAAACCTTTTGGCACTTCAATTTTAGGTGTGGAAGGGAATTGAACAGCAAATCCCTCTTTTTCAGCTTTAAATAATTTCCATTCAGCAGCTGGTAACAGAATTCTTTCAAAAGAACTAACAAACCGGTTGATCTTTTGCTCCAGCAGCTGGTCCTTTTTTTCAGCCGTTACCACCAGGATATAAAAATTTTGTGCATCATACAGGTGAAACATTTTTGAATAGCCATTTGACATACTGCCCACTAATACGGCATATCCCTTCATTCCGTTTATCACCGTATCTTTTTTGGACAGCGGATACCCATTAATGCGTTCGATCATCGCCTCATGCTGGGTTAAAAAAACGCTGTCCATCCCTTTTTTCTTATCCTCTGATTTTAAGCGGCCCGATACCGTCATAAAAATCATCCCACCGGTCAGGTCAATACAAAATTCGGCCTGGCCGCCGTTGGCCCCGGGCTGGATAGTGATATTGCCAGGTGCCTCATATTTATATCCCAGTATGGTATTAGAATAAGGGATCCATTTTTCCTGGAATGCTTTATCAATAAAATTACCGGCAAACAGTTTATTAGCGGAGGTAACCGGCTCCACCCGGTAGCCCATTTTACGCAGCAGGCTGATAACTCCTTTTTCACCGGGTAAATGCCCGGCACCAACTGCTGTAAACATAGTATGCAAATGCATTAGACTATCCATTTGTTCTGCCATCACGATATTCCTGTCATATAGAAAGCCCTTCAGGGAGCTGTCGGAGAAATAAGTGCTGTAGAAATGCCGGATACTGTCTAATTGCTCCCGGTAGTAGTAAGCATGAATGGGTGAAACATCATTTTGAAAAGATATTTTATCAATATTTTCCATGAGCTGGTTCACCCGGAGTCCTTTGGTAAGATAACCATATGCATTCAGCTGATCATCTACCTGTTCCAGTCCGAATATTTTTTTATTCTGCTGCCGGGCCAGTGAATAAAGAAAAGCATCCATGAATGTTTGCATGGAACTATCCTTCACTTCTTTTTCCTGCATTAGTTTTTCTACCAGGAACCCCATTTTTTCTTTCGTGCTCTTTTTATTGACGGGGTTATTTTTATTTAGCTTTTTAACGATTTTGTCGAAATCCTTTTCAAGCTGTTTATAGTCAATATCCGGTTCGTCGAGGTTGATCCGGCCTTCCAGTATTGCAGTCATCACCTGGCCCATACTGTCGGGATGAAGTTCCATAGCAAAGCCTTCTGCTTTTTCAATAAACTGGTATAACGAATCGGAGAAATAAAAGGCCTTTTTATTCTTTACATGCATGGTGCCAAACAGATAGGAAGGGGCAGCCAAGCCGTTTCCACTTATCTTCCACAACAGAGACCTTTCTTTTGCCTGTTGAGACATAACCGGCAGGCAACTGAAAATAGCAATAATTAAAAAAACAGGCAGGATACTTATTTTTTTCATACAGGTGGTTTAATCACGATTCAGTGCAAAGAACGCAAAGATTAAGGATATTTGTTAAGCAGAATTCCCGTCGGAATAACGAAGTCTCTTTCAGCGTTGTCCTGCACAAGCTGTAGAGATAAGGCCAGCAGCACCGGGATACTAACAAAAAAACTACAACCCTTTAACATCAAACTTCTCCTATGCCAGTCATCCTTCCTGTTGATAACAAACTCCCGCAATTCGGTAACAATAATTTCATCGCCCCCAATGCCACCATCGTGGGTGATGTGACCAGCGGAGATGATTGCAGTTTCTGGTTCAATACCGTCGTGCGGGGGGATGTAAATTTTATCCGGCTGGGCAATAAAGTGAATGTGCAGGACGGTGCCTGCATCCATTGCACCTACCAGAAATACGGGACCACGATCGGCAATAATGTTTCGATCGGGCATAACGCCATCGTTCACGGATGTACCGTGCATGATAATGTGCTGATCGGGATGGGTGCCATCGTGATGGACAATTGCGTAGTGCACAGCAATACGATCATTGCGGCCGGTGCCGTAGTATTGGAGAATACGGTTTGTGAAGCCGGCAGCATTTATGCCGGAGTGCCGGCTAAAAAAGTAAAGGATATTTCGCAGGAACTCATCCATGGCGAGATTGACCGGATTGCTAACAATTATATAAGATATGCCGATTGGTTCCGGGAGAAAAAAGACTGAACCCTGACTGTTAGTGCATTAGGCCTGCCGATAAAAATCCATTCATCATAAAAGCCCGTACATGGTGCTTTTACTATGGCAGGGGCAATGAATATTACGTAGATTCGTTATAGAAAAAATGAAAAACTATGAAGAGCCTCCGTTTTTTAACGATAGCACTGGGACTGATGTTATTACTGTCTTCCTGCAAGGTCTGGAACAGTTTATTCCCTCCCAAGTATGGATGTCCGACCAACGGTAAGAACATTGGTGCTGAGAAATTAGCCAACGGTGACCCGAAGGCGGAAAAGGAAGCGAGAAAAGCGAAAAAATTCAGAAGTTAATACGGTTTTTACGCAGCGAATCCACCCCGCCACCTGTCCTTATAGAAAACATTAAACCCTTATAATATGAGCCTGACCCTACGAACCAACTTAGGATGCACAGAGGCAGTTATTGCCGATGATGGCGGATTGAAACGCTTTTACCAGGTAGCTGATGTACTCAGCGAAGACCTGAAAATCAAATTCAGTAATAAAGAGGATGATTTTGACACCATTGACTGGGAATTCCGGTTCAAGGGTCATAACCTCACCCTGCACTACAATATCTACAACGGTATCTCCATTTTCCCGACCAAGACCCGTGATGCCCTGAACAAGGACAACAAAGCAGTTGTGGAATTAGCCGGTGTGTTAGAAGGAAAATTGTTCAACGAAGTGGAGCGGAAGATCGCTTAAGCAGGTTAGCATTTTTAGAAACTTACCAGCAATTTCATATGAAAGTTTGCTTAAACATCATTTTAGCAACACTGTTATTATGGATTACCTCCTGTAATTTTTCAAAAGACGCAAACCAAGGGGTTAAAAAAAAATCTTCACTCAAAATCGTTATAGACACCGCCTCGAATTTTTTCCCGGACTCCACTTTAGTTGCAACGGCTAATATCACCCTTGCTGCCAACAGAATCGCTTTTGACTCGGCCTATGGAGCTTTCGTCTACATTTACGATAGTATTGAAAATGGAACCATTTCAGTAACTGTTCACTCATTGCTGGACAGAATTCACTCAAAAAATATCCTGTTAAACAGTGATACCAGTATTCTTTTTTCGAAGGCTGAGTTGCCCAATTTTGAGAACGGTTCCCCCGACACCCTGAATATTGCTGATCTGAAACCTGGTGAAAAAATCTGTATTTCCCGTTCGGTAAATGGCTGCTTTGACCAGTATTCAGAGAAAACCAGGATACAAAAAAACGAAAACTACTATCAGGTTGATTTTTTATCGAAAAGGGGGTTTGATGATAACGGCCTGAAAGTCTCAGGAGAAGCTTACCAGCCGTTTAGGGATTCACTTTTACTATTTCAAACCAGCATTATTAAATTTGTAAAGAAAAAAAGCCGGGGCTTTTGCACAACCACCATTACCTATTTTATTCAAAAAGGGAATACAGTCTACAAAATTTTTGACGGAGATTGCAGCGAAGAAATCAATTACAATTCTTTATCAAACACAATTCAATCACTCCGGTCAAAAGAGTTATGAATTTTAGTAACTCTTTTCTTCTATTGAATCCAGTATGTTGACATAGCTCACATACCTGTCTTCATGTACAGCACCATTCATGACGGCTTCTTTAATAGCACAACCCGGTTCATTTACATGTAAACAATTATTGAACTGGCAATCGTTCAGCCTGTCCCGCAGCTCGGGAAAATAATGAGAGAGTTCCTGTTTACTGATATCCACCAGCCCGAATTCCCGCATCCCCGGTGTATCAATGATACGGCCACCAAATGGCAGGTCATACATTTCGGCAAACGTGGTGGTGTGTTGTCCCTTACCGCTCCAGCCGCTCACATCCTGTGTCCGTAAATTGATATCCGGAAAAATAACATTGAGCAGCGATGATTTGCCCACGCCACTGTGCCCGCTGATGAGAGTGGTTTTATTCTTTAGTAATTCCAGCACCTCTCCCACTCCTTCCTTTTTAGCAGCACTGATGAGGAATACTTTATAACCGATGGCCTCATACATGTCTTTCAATGCTTCATATCGCTCCAGTTCTTTGCTTTTGTAGAGGTCGGCTTTATTAAAAACAACCAGGGCCGGTACATGGTACATTTCAGAAGCCACGAGAAATCGATCGATGAAACCCTGTGATGTTTTCGGTTCTTTCAAAGTGGCCA
>CALRSN020000281.1:0-4474 GCA_943370865.1 Bordetella parapertussis | reverse complement strand
AATCACCTCCAACTGGTCTGCTAACGGGGTAATGAAATAAGAACCATTCGGTACCCAGGGGGTTGAAGCGGTAGAATCACTCAGGTACCTGAATACCCGGTAAGAAGGGCGGCCAAGGCCATCATTGATCTGTGCATCAATCACATGTTTTTCCTGGTATTTATGGATCTCTGTATTACGTCCGAAATTGGTAAAGACCAAAGAGTCTAAGCGATAGGTGATATATTTCCCGGGAGCCAGGATCACATAATCACTGAGCGGTTCTGTTTCAAATTGCTCTGTTTTATTGGAACAGGAAAACAGGAAAGTAGCTGCTATAAAAAGTAAAACGGAGAGTTTAAATGTAAAGAATCTCATAAGTGGTTTTTCTATAATGATGGATACAACATTTATTAAGTCAGACAGTTATCCAGGGCCGGTCGTTGCTCAAAAATAAAAACAAAAAGCGGGGAAACATAGTCCCCGCTTTTATAACGTATTTCGACCGGCTTTATTGCCTGACTTTCAGTAGTTAGCGGCTTAAATCCCGGCTCAAGACTCCTGACTGTATTATCCCTCCTCCCAGCACATCATCTCCTTCATAGAAGACCGCACTCTGACCAGGCGCAATGCCTTTGGCGTTTTCGTAGAACCTCACTTTCATAGTCCCGCCTTCAGGATAAATATTGGACAGGCTGCCCTTGTCCTTATACCGGATCTTGGTCACCGCTTCCATGCCCGGGGTAATGCTGTCGTATTTGATCAGGTTCAATTTACCTACGATCATTTCATCCTGGTCCAGGTCTTCCTCATCACCCAGCATCACGGTATTATGTTCCGGGTCGATCTTTGTAACAAACACCGGTTTGCCCAATGCAATATCCAGCCCCTTGCGCTGCCCGATGGTATAGAAAGGATAGCCTTTGTGCTGCCCCAGTATTTTTCCATTTTTGTCAATGAAATTGCCCCCGGCGACTCTTTCTTCCAGTCCTTCCACCCGTCTTTTCAGGAAGCCGCGGTAATCGTTATCGGGCACAAAACAAATTTCGTAGCTCTCGCTTTTTTTCGCCAGTTCCGGGTAGCCATAATCAAGAGCCATTTGCCTGATCTCTGTTTTTTTATAAGGAGCCAATGGTAGTAAAGTTCTGCTCAGCAGGTCCTGTTGCAAACCCCATAATACGTAACTCTGGTCCTTCGTATCATCAATGGCTTTACTTACCACGTAGCGTCCGTTATCATGCTGGCGGATCTTTGCATAATGCCCGGTGGCAATAAAATCACAGCCCAGTGCATCAGCTCTTTTCAACAAAGCTCTCCATTTGATATGCGTATTACAGAGCACACAGGGGTTAGGGGTGCGGCCGGCGAGGTATTCATCCACAAAATTCTCGATCACAAAACCACCAAACTCTTCCCGTATATCTAAAATATAATGTGCAAACCCATGCTCCACGGCAGCCTGCCGGGCATCATTAAAGCTGTCCACGTTGCAGCAGCCTGTTTCTTTTTTACCACCGCCACTGGCTGCATAGTCCCATGTTTTCATGGTGATGCCAACTACTTCGTAGCCTTCATCATGCAACATCAGGGCCGTCACGGTACTATCGATACCGCCACTCATGGCCACTAAAACTTTTCCTTTCTTACTCATAGTCACAACAATTCAAGGGGCAAATATACGAAGCCCCGGCGGGAGGGATTTACGGGAAAGGGTAAAACCGGCGGGACAGGCGGTTCCCGTTCTGCATCAATAGTTAATCTCCACCACTTTCTTCCTGTTCAGTTTTTGCATGGCTTTGGGCACAATAGCCAGCACCTCTTCTTTCAGTGTTTTGATAAGCTTTGTTTTCAGGTGATCCCGGTGGGTAACCAGGCTCACTTCCCGGGCCGGGCTGGGCTCTTTTAACCGCTTCACCAGTTTCATTTGCGGTTTGGTGAATTCCATTACGGCCAGCTCGGGCAAAATGGTAATGCCGTCGCTTTTATCCACCATTCTTTTTAATGTTTCAATATTACCGGTCTCATATTTAAAATGAAGACCGGAAAACTTTTGCAGTTCACACAGGTTCAATATTTGCGACCGGAAACAATGTCCTTCTTCCAACAGCCAGAGCTGGTCGGGATCGATCTCCGCAGGCAGTACATATTTCTTATCGTATAGGGCATTGTTTTTAGATACATAAACAAATAACTCTTCATAGAATAGGATGTCTTCTTTAATGGAGGAATCCTTCAAAGGAGTAACTACAATGCCACAATCCAGCCGGTTGTTTTTTAATTCCTGCACTATTTCTTCGGTGATGATTTCCCGGGCCACCAGTTTCACCTGCGGGTATTTTTCCCGGATGTTCTTAAACAGTGGCGGCAACAGGTAAGGGGCAATGGTTGGAATGATGCCAATACGGATCTCGCCGGTCATAATATCTTTTTGTTCAGCGATCAGCTGGCGGATCACTCCTGCATCCCGCAGTACAATGCGGGCCTGTGCTATAATGCTGGTGCCAATTTCAGTAGGGATCACCGGTTGTTTGGTCCGGTCAAAGATCTTTACGCCCAGTTCTTCTTCCAGTTTCTGGATCTGCATGCTGAGCGTAGGCTGGGTTACAAAACATTTTTCGGAAGCCAGTACAAAATGCCGGTAGCTGTCCAGCGCCACGATGTATTCCAGTTGAGTCAGGGTCATAGAATTTGATTATATCTTTATAAAAATAATCAATTTGATTTATTAACGCTTTGGTGGTAAAATTGCCACCCGAAAGGTTTAACAACATACTAATCATAAATCGTTTAAAATGGAAAATAGTATAGCTCCGAACATCCTGAATGGCGAAAGCAAGTGTCCTTTTCCCGGTGAAGCAATTAAGAAAACGGCAGGTAGCGGCACCCGGAACCGTGACTGGTGGCCCAATCAATTAAAATTGAATATCCTTCGCCAGCACTCTTCGTTGTCTGATCCGATGGGTGATTCCTTCAACTACGCTTCTGAATTCAAAACCCTTGACCTGGCGGCGGTGAAGAAAGACATCTTTGACCTGATGACCACTTCGCAAGACTGGTGGCCTGCTGATTATGGTCACTATGGCCCTTTCTTTATCCGGATGGCCTGGCATAGCGCCGGTACTTACCGCATTCACGATGGTCGTGGGGGCGGAGGCTTCGGCACACAACGTTTTGCACCACTCAACAGCTGGCCGGATAATGTGAATCTCGATAAGGCCCGTTTACTGCTTTGGCCTGTCAAACAGAAATATGGAAGGAAAATTTCCTGGGCTGACCTGATGATCCTTGCCGGTAACTGTGCTCTTGAATCAATGGGATTTAAAACCTTTGGTTTTGGCGGAGGCCGGGCTGATGTGTGGGAACCTGCAGAAGATGTTTACTGGGGTGCAGAAAAAGAATGGCTGGGTGGTGACGTTCGATATGCACATGGCTCTCCCGGTGTAGAAAAAGACCATGGTGTTGTTGCGTCTGACGATAATGCAGATGGAAAAATCCATTCCCGCATTTTGGAAAAGCCATTGGGAGCTGTGCAGATGGGATTGATCTATGTGAACCCGGAAGGACCAGATGGAAATCCTGATCCTCTTGCTGCTGCAAAAGACATTCGTGAAACATTCAGCCGTATGGCGATGAATGATGAGGAAACGGTGGCATTGATTGCCGGTGGTCATAGTTTTGGCAAAACACATGGGGCGGCTTCTGCGGACCATGTCGGTAAAGAGCCGGAAGCGGCCAGCATTGAAGAGCAAGGCCTGGGCTGGAAAAATTCATTTGGCAGCGGAAAAGGAGTAGACACCATCACCAGTGGCTTGGAAGGAGCATGGACCACCACGCCAACCAAATGGAGCAATAACTTTTTTGAAAACCTGTTTGGCTATGAATGGGAACTGACCAAGAGCCCCGCTGGTGCCCATCAATGGAAACCCAAGGGCAATGCAGGTGAAGGATTAGTGCCCGATGCACATGATCCCAACAAACGCCACGCACCTTTCATGCTCACCACTGACCTTGCATTAAGGTTTGATCCTGCTTACGAAAAAATCTCAAGACGTTTCCTGGAGCACCCGGATGCATTTGCGGATGCATTTGCCCGTGCCTGGTTCAAACTGACACACCGTGACATGGGCCCGGTTGTCCGTTACCTCGGCCCGGAAGTTCCCAAAGAAGAACTGATCTGGCAGGATCCAATCCCGGCTGTTACCTACCAACTGATCGATCAGACAGATATCGCTGCATTGAAAACTAAAATACTGGCTTCAGGGCTTTCTGTTCCCGAACTGGTAGCAACTGCCTGGGCATCTGCTTCCACCTTCCGTGGTTCAGATAAACGGGGTGGTGCCAACGGTGCCCGTATCCGCCTGGCCCCGCAGAAAAACTGGGAAGTGAATAACCCTGCTCAACTGGCGAAAGTGTTGGAAACACTCGAAAGTATTCAAACTGCTTTCAACAGTGCGGCAGGTAATAAAAAAGTTTCTTTAGCTGATTTGATTGTACT
>CALRSN020000280.1:0-4476 GCA_943370865.1 Bordetella parapertussis | reverse complement strand
GGTTGATACGGGTCTCACCACCAGTTTACATTGAAAACACTTTTTCATTCTCATTCAAAAATTCATTTTCGACCGCATCTTCACCAGGCTCACGGTATTCAAACTCTTTTAGTTTTTCGTGGAAACCATCACTGGCTTTGATGATCGCTATTCTTGCACTGCGTACAAACTCGATCAGCCGGTAAGGCTCCAGTACTTTGATGAGTTTATCTGTCTCTTCCCGCTGGCCGGCCACTGCAAATACAGTGTAGTCTTTCCGGATCACTACGGTATGGGCACCATGTTCCCTGAGTAATCTCTCTACTTTTACAGCAGATGCAATTACTTCTGTAGGCACTTTATACATCGCAAGTTCCTGCCACACGATCTCGTCATTCGTATTGTAATAAGCTTTCAACACTTCCACCTGCTTCTCGATCTGGCGGCAGAGTTTTCTCACTACATCTTCTGTTTCATTGATGACAATGGTAAACCTGTGCACACTATCCACTTCAGAAGGGGAGGTGTTCAAACTTTCGATATTGATCTTTCTCCGGGAGAAGATAATAGCGATACGGTTCAGTAAACCGATTTGGTTCTCTGTATAAACCGTTATGGTATATTCTTGCTTTGTCATAGTGTTGTAATTTAAATTTCTTCCCTGCTTAATACACATTCCGCTACCCCACGACCCTGCGGCACCATTGGGAATACATTGTTTTCTTTTCCCACCATTACTTCCAGTAAAAAGCTTCCGTCCTGTTCCAGCATTTGTTGTAAGGAGCTTTTCAACTCTTCTCTTTTCGAAATGCTTTTACCCGGTATACCAAATCCTTTGGCCACCTGCACAAAATCCGGGCTGGTGATATCCACGAAGGAATATCTTTTTTCATGAAAGAGTTGCTGCCACTGCCGTACCATACCCAGGAACTGGTTATTCAGAATAATGATCTTTACTTTCGGTTTGAACTGCATGATCGTACCCAGTTCCTGCAGGGTCATCTGGAAACCACCGTCTCCAATGATTGCTACGGTAGCTCTTGAAGGATCGCCATAAGCTGCACCGATGGCGGCAGGCAAAGCATAACCCATTGTTCCCAATCCGCCGGAAGTGATATTGCTCTTGCTCTTATTGTATTTGGCATAGCGGCAGGCCACCATCTGGTGTTGACCCACATCGGTTACAATAACAGCATCTCCTTTTGTTAATTCATTCAATGTATTGATTACTTCGCCCATGGTCATTATCTCTGTAGTTGGGTTCAGTTCCTCTTTAATGACTTTATCTTCTTCTTTTTGCTGGTAATCTTTGAACAACTGTAACCATTGCGGGTAAACTTTTTGGTCCACCAGTTCCGTAAGCAAGGGCAGTGTTTCTTTACAATCACCCCATACAGGAATTGTTGCTTTTACATTCTTATCGATCTCTGCGGGATCTATATCGAGATGAATGATCTTCGCCTGCTTCGCATATTTATCCAAACGGCCGGTTACACGATCATCGAAACGCATACCAACAGCGATCAGTACATCACATTCATTGGTCAGTACATTCGGCCCGTAGTTACCATGCATACCCAGCATACCCACTCCCAACGGGTGATCAGTAGGAATGGCACTCATGCCCATGATGGTCCAGGCCGAAGGGATACCGGCTTTCTCAATGAATTTTTGAAATTCTTTTTCGGCTTTACCCAGTATCACACCTTGTCCGAAGATCACAAAAGGACGTTCTGCTGCATTGATCAGTTTTGCCGCTTCCTGTATATATTCTTTGCGGACGATCGGTTTGGGACGATAACTGCGGATATGTTCACATTTCTGGTAACCACTGTAATCAAATAATTGCAACTGTGCATTCTTGGTAATATCAATCAATACCGGGCCGGGTCTTCCGCTGCCGGCAATATAAAAAGCTTTGGCTAACACAGCAGGTATCTCCGTGGCATCTGTTACCTGGTAATTCCACTTGGTAACAGGAGTAGTGATATTGATCACATCTGTTTCCTGGAAAGCATCCGTGCCTAATAAATGGGCAAACACCTGCCCGGTGATACACACAACGGGAGTGGAATCGATCATAGCATCCGCCAAACCGGTAACAAGATTGGTGGCACCGGGTCCGCTGGTTGCAAATACGACACCTGTTCTGCCACTCACTCTTGCAAAACCCTGCGCAGCATGAATAGCTCCCTGTTCATGACGCACCAGTATATGTTTCAGTTTATCATTGTAATCATACAAGGCATCATAGATCGGCATGATGGCACCACCCGGATAACCAAAGACCGTATCCACGCCTTCTGCTAAAAAAGCTTCCAGCACAGCCACACTACCACTTACCTGGGTTGTTGGTTTGGTAGCTGGTTTCTCTTTTTTTATTGTCAGTATTTCCATAATTATTTATTTTAAGCTTCATCGGTTACACATCCTTCGCTTGCATCTTTTACAAACTTTGCATATTTATATAATACACCTTTTGTTACTTTCAACGTCGGTTGTTTCCAGTTCTTACGTCTTGCTGCTATTACTTCATCAGTCACTTGCAGGGTGATCTTATTATTTACTGCATCCAGTTCAATGATATCATCATCCTGTACCAATGCGATCAGGCCTCCTTCAAATGCTTCGGGAGTGATATGGCCAACAACAAAGCCATGTGAACCTCCGCTGAATCTTCCATCCGTGACCAGGGCCACATCCTTGCCAAGGCCAGCACCTGTGATAGCTGAAGTCGGTTTCAGCATTTCCGGCATACCCGGTGCACCTTTCGGGCCTTCGTATCTTATCACCACCACATCTCCTTTTTTTACTCTTCCGTTGGCAATACCTGCCACTAAATCTTTTTCGCCATCAAATACACGGGCAGGCCCGGTGAATTTTTCGCCTTCCTTACCACTGATCTTTGCCACACTTCCTTTTTCAGCAAGATTGCCATACAGGATTTGCAGGTGCCCCGTTTTTTTCAATGGTTGTTCTACCGGGTAAATAATTTTCTGTGTGTCAAAATTCAGATCCGGAACACCTGCTAAATTTTCTGCTACCGTTTTACCGGTCACTGTCAAACAATCGCCATGGAGCAAGCCTTTTTGTAATAAATACTTCATTACGGATGGAATACCGCCATGTTGATGCAGGTCCTGCATCAGGTATTTTCCAGAGGGCTTGAAATCGGCTAATACGGGTGTTTTATCACTGATGGCCTGGAAATCATCCTGCGATAAGGCAACCCCCACACTTTTTGCCATTGCTATTAAATGCAGTACGGCATTCGTACTGCCGCCTAATATCATAATAACGGTAATGGCATTTTCAAATGCCTTGCGTGTCATGATAGCAGAAGGCTTGATATCTTTTTCCAATAAATTCAGAATGGCTTTCCCTGCATCCAGGCACTCTTTTTTCTTCTCTTCACTTAATGCAGGATTGGAAGAAGAGAAGGGTAAACTCATTCCCAACGCTTCAATAGCTGCGGCCATGGTATTGGCGGTGTACATACCACCACAGGCACCGGCACCGGGGCAGGAATGTTTGATGATCTCTTTAAAATCCCCTTCTTCAATTTGCCCGGCTATTTTCTTACCTAATGCTTCAAAAGCAGAAATAATATTCAGGTCTTCCCCTTTATAATGACCGGGAGCAATCGTGCCACCATATACCATAATAGACGGACGGTTCAGCCGGCCCATCGCCATGATACTGCCGGGCATATTCTTATCGCAACCCGGAACAGCGATCAATCCATCATAATAAAATCCGCCACATACGCTTTCAATACTATCTGCAATAAGATCACGGCTGACAAGGCTGTAGCGCATTCCATCGGTGCCATTACTGATACCATCACTGATACCAATGGTATTAAAGATTAACCCGACCATATTATTTTCCCAAACTCCTTTTTTAATATCTTTTGCCAGGTCATTCAGGTGCATATTGCAGGTATTGCCATCATAGCCCATACTACAGATACCCACCTGAGGTTTTTTGAAATCTTCATCCTGTAAGCCTATGCCATAGAGCATGGCCTGTGCAGCCGGTTGTGTTACATCCTGCGTTATCGTCTTTGAATATTTGTTAAGTTCCTTCATGCCAGTTCTAATGATGGTTTATATTCCTTTTCTGTGACTTTATGTTTATAGATGCTTTGTATCGTTCTGCTTACAGTTTCATTCCAGGGTTTGGGAAATTTAATGTCATCCAGGCTTTCCCATCCGATTACTTCTGCAGCAGTGCCGCAATAAAAAACCGCATCTGCCTGTTTCAATTCTTCCACGGTGAATAGTTTTTCTTCCACTTCAATCCCCAGCTCTTCACATATTTCCAGTACAGTTGCCCGGGTGATACCGGGTAATATATTTCCTAAAGCAGGAGTTACTAATTTGCCATCTTTCTCATAGAATAAATTTGCACCAGGTCCTTCTGCAACAAAATCATTCATGTCGGTTAATAAGGCTTCATCATAACCGGCTGCTTTGGCTTCCTGGCTGGCGAGAA
>CALRSN020000279.1:0-4486 GCA_943370865.1 Bordetella parapertussis | reverse complement strand
CGGGAATTCCTCCCTGATCAGTTGCTGCAGCTGGCTTACTCCCATGCATTCGCCGGTATCTGTTACGCCGATCTTGCCAAGATACCAATCAGGATCAATATTGAAATTCCGCCACTGGATCATTTTCAAGCCTGTTGTTTTGATCAGTTTGCGCAGGGCTTCATATTCAGCCACACTGTCCGTCATACCCGGGAATACAAAATAGTTGATAGAGGTCCAGCCACCAAATGAGTTGACTACTTTCAGGCTTTCAATGATATCATCAAAGTCGTAATTATTCGGCCGGTAATACGGCATGTAGATTTCTCTCCGGGCTGAGTTAGTACTCACACGGATCGAATCCAATCCTGCTTCGCACAAGGCTTTTACCGCATCGGGTTTGGAACCATTGGTATTAATATTGATGCTGCCTTTGGACGTATGTTTTCTTATTTCAATGATCGCATCATGGATCGTCTCCCACATTAATAAAGGTTCGCCTTCACAACCTTGCCCGAAGCTGATGATCGGGAAAGGAGCCGTCTCTAAATGCGGTACAGTGAATTCAACGATCTCTTCGGGTGTTGGTTTAAAGGTCAGCCGGTCCTGCGTGGATACAATGGGCTCTTCGTCGGGTTGTAACGAAATACATCCGACACAATTGGCATTACAGGCAGGTGATGCAGGCACAGGGCATTCCCATCTGCCCAACGCAAAATTTCGTGCAGCGGGGCAGGTATAGGTCAGTGCACAGTTGTTCATGAGGTGTGATACTAACCTGTTGTGCGGGTAATGCTTCAGCAATTCTTTTGCCCCTGCAGCTACTTTCTTTGAATCATATCCTTCACAATCCTGTCGTATATCGGCTTCAATTCTTGTAGCAGGCACATAGAATTTTTCTTCATACCATCCGGCAGCCGTATAGCAAAACAAGGGGAGTGTGGGAGCATCGGGTGCTGTTTCATAAGCCGCTAAATAAAAACCGGTGTGGGCAGGCGGAATAAAAGCGGCTACGGCCCAGCCTTTTTCACAAAGCCGCATATCACCGGTTTCCACATCAATGCCGATGCCACGTCTTCCGGGTAATTCATATAGCGAACCACCATCCGGCAGTTCAATCCATTCTTCTTCGGGAACAGGCATGGCATCCCAGCCGGTGCGGCCGGCCACATACAAAGAAGTGTCTTCAAAAATATTACCCTTCCCGTCGGAATAAAGGATATATGGTGATTGTGGTAAACTCATTTATTTAATTGTGCCCTGCAAAAGTCGTTAAAATATTTTTCATCAATATCCCAGTCCGAAGTCAGGATCGCATGCTGGAACAGTTTGTTGTTTTTAAAATCAATGGTCAGCAAACCCTCTTTCAATACAATATTGGTTAACTCGGTCCATTCAATTTTTTGTGTGGAAAAGCCAGGGTATTGAATATAGTTCTTATTGACTTTTACTAACAATTTTCTGTGAGCCAGGTAGTCCAATAAAGCGAGTACCAGCATCAGTAATGAAAGCCACCAGAATGTTGTTCTCATCCAGGCAATGGCACACCAGATATAAATTGACCGTGCCCAGTTGTCATTTGTGAATTTTTTCATGAATCCTTCTACTGCGGAGAAGAAGAATTGAAATCCTATGCAGACCAGTACAAAAGCCGGCCATATTTTCTCTTTACCTGAACCCGCATTGAACAAGATAAAAAACATGCCGGCAGCATTGCCCAGCAATACAAAGAATCGTATCATCCGGTAAGATCTTACTTTCCCGTTTTTCAGCAGCAGTTCAAATTGCGGCATACTCAGCTATTACTTGCGATCAGTAAATTACACAATTTGAACAGCATCCTTGCTCCCACATTCGCATTCCAGTCGCTATCGCTTACACCCACTTCGCAAAGATCAAACCCAATGATCTTGCGGCCGCTTTCAATCACTTTCCGGAAAATATAGAATACTTCTGCTGTCTCAAATCCACCCGGAACAGGCGTTCCTGTATGCGGGCATAGTTTCCGGTCCAGCCCGTCAATATCAAAACTGATATATACTTTCTCCGGTAATTTGCTCACGATCTCTTCGGCAATATGTTTCCAGGTCTCTCCTTCAAACTGGCGGTTCTTGATCTCTTTGTCAAAATAAGTAACCACCCTATAATTGCTGTTTTGTATATATTCCCATTCTGTCGGTGCATAATCTCTCACACCTACCTGCACCAGTTTTTTTATTTCCGGAATTTCATTCAGCGCATTGTACATAATACTGGCATGCGAATAGTTGAATCCTTCGTAAGCTTCCCGCAGGTCGCAATGCGCATCAATTTGCAGGATACCAAAGTCGCTGTGTTTTTCAGCGATCGCTTTAAAATAACCAAGCGGTGTACTGTGATCGCCCCCCAGTATGCCCACCAGTTTACCCCTGTCCAGCAAGGCCTTGGTCTGCTCATAGATCCATCCATTCAGGTACACCCCGCCTTCGTTTACTTCCTTCATGGTTTTACACATGAACTGGTTGGCAGCTACTTCCTGGCCCTGTGCGATATAATCAATGTAGAGTTCAGCTTCTTTACGCAGGTAATCACTTTTCATTAAGATCTTGCGGTCAACCGGTCGCATATAAAAACCTTGTTTCCACCCATCGGGAACTTCGGGGTCAAAAAGATCCACCTGCATACTGGCTTTGAACATGGCTTCCGGGGCACGGGCGGTTCCGGATCCATAGCTGACGGTTACCTCCCAGGGAACAGGAAGAATGATCAGTCTTGCATCTTCTTCATTGGAAGGAAGGCCAAAAATATTGTTGTTGGGATTACTGACACTGTTGGGGTCGTACGTACTCAGATCAAACATAACGGGTAATTGAAAACGGTGCAAGTTAAATGGGAACAGCCGGGTGGCAAAATCATTGTTTACACCGCAAATGTTTGTTTTTTCAAGGGGAGGGACTGTATTTTCGGGCTATGAACAGGGATACCAATTTTCCGCTAAATGAACAATTCTGGACGAATCGTTACCGGGAAGGCCAAACGGGCTGGGATATTGGTTATCCTTCAGTGCCCTTGCAGGAGTATATCAACCAGTTAGGTAATAAGGAGCTCAAAATTCTAATACCGGGTTGTGGTAATGCCTGGGAAGCGGCTTATTTGTTGGAGAAAGGATTTACCCATGTCACAGTTCTTGATATATCAGCAGAGCTGGTCGGCCGGATAAAGGAACGCTTTGCCGGGCAGCCCATCAGGATACTTCAGCAGGATTTCTTTCAACATGATGAGCAGTATGACCTTATCCTGGAGCAAACATTCTTCTGTGCGTTAGATCCGTCGTTAAGACCAGCGTATGTACAGCAAATGCATTCCTTGTTAAAACCGGGAGGCAAACTGGCGGGTGTCTTATTCAACCGCTTTTTTGAGGGAGGGCCTCCATTTGGTGGCAGCAAGGAAGAATATGAATTACTTTTTTCACCCCTGTTCAGCATAAAAAAAATGGAGCTGTGTTACAACTCCATTCCACCCCGAAGGGATACTGAACTATTTTTTATCCTTCAGAAGAACAATTGATCAGCGATGGCTCAGGTGTTTCAGGTAAGAAACGTGTGAGGCAACAGCTGTTCTCATCTTCGGATATTCTATATAAGGGATATTAAAATCCGCACAGGCTTTCTTGATGATCTTGCTGATGGCAGGATAGTGTACATGCGAAATTTTTGGAAAAAGGTGATGCTCAATCTGGAAATTCAGGCCACCCACCCACCAGGAGATCAGCTTACTTTTGGTAGCAAAATTGGCAGTTGTTTTCAACTGGTGTACAGCCCACTCATCTTCCATTTTACCGGTTACAGGATCAGCAGCAGGAAAATGGGTATGCTCAACGGTGTGAGCTAACTGGAATACAATACTCAGTACGAAGCCGGCAAACAAGCCATAGATCAGGAAGCCGATCAGCCAGGGAGTAAAACCAAGCAGGTAAATAGGTAAGGCAACAAACAAAAAGGCGTGTAATACTTTAAATGACCAGAAAGAGACATGATCCATTGCCGTCATCTTCTTCAAAGGCATTGGCCCGATCCTTTTCAGGAAATATTTTTTATAATCGGTTACAAACACCCACCAGATATAAAGCAATGAATAGGCTGCCCAGAAATACAGGTGCTGGTAACGATGAATCTTGTAGAATTTTTGTGTTTCGCAAAGGCGCAACAAAGGTCTAGCTTCAATGTCATCATCCACGCCATCAATGTTAGTATAAGCATGGTGGATCACGTTGTGTTTGGTCTTCCACATGAAATTATTGGCACCGAGGAAATTCACCGATAAAGCTGCCAGGTCATTTACCCATTTGTAGCGGCTAAAACTGCCGTGAGCACCATCGTGCATCACGTTAAAACCGATGGCTGCAGTAAGGCCGCCCAGGATTAAACATTCCAGGATGGCTACCCAGGTAACCGGTGTAAAGAAAACAAGGTGAATATATACAAACAGGAAACTGATCACTAACAAAATAGCTTTTAACCAGAGGCTG
>CALRSN020000278.1:0-4507 GCA_943370865.1 Bordetella parapertussis | reverse complement strand
CTTGTCTGTTGATCTTATCCAAGTATATACTCTTCAAAAAAAGCCCCCGGTATTATAAGAACTATTTTAACAGGGAATACCGCCACTATAAAGTAAAGGAAGGCTGGGCCCAGGCGAACCTGGCACCGTTTTCCACCATCCGTTTATTTTCCTCACGGCGGGTCACAAAGGAATACAGCTATAAGAATATTGGTGGTAATATCATTGGTTTTGTACCGCTGGGCATCCTGCTTCCTTTGTTGTTTGGAGTATTCAGAAATTTTTTCCTGCTGACAGGAGCTGTATTCTTTACCAGTCTTTCCTTTGAAACACTACAGTTGCTGCTGGGTACGGGTGTGTTTGATGTGGATGACCTGATCCTCAATACTGCTGGCGGCATTGCAGGATACCTTCTTTTTATCATGGCGGGTTTGCTGATCCCGCAGCGAAAACAGTAACATTATACTTGTTTCAATACCAGTACTGACACCAGGGCAGGTTGTTCATACTGGTTGATGGTGATACTATACTCTTCCTGTTCCACACAAAAGGGGAGCAGCTTATCAATAAAAGATTTAGCCATCAGCCGCTGTGGGGTACTGAGTAGAATAGTAGTTCCCGCATGTAAAAATTGTAATAACAAATGATGCAGCTGGTCAAATTCTCCCGGTTCATAATTAATATCACTCAGTAACAGCACATCGGGATGCTGGTCTGCGGGTAAATGATTCCAGTCCGCCACGCTGCACTGCATATTTGAGTATCCATTTTCCAGGACCGACTCCTGCATCATTTTCACTGCTTCGGGTATATGATCACTGCAATGCACTTCCGAGGCATACACAGCAGCCAATAGCGAAGGCAATCCCAGCCCGGCAGCCAGCTCTGTCACTTTCTTATTCTCAATATAAAAAGTATGAGCAGCTAAAAAATTACAAAGCCCAATAGCCGCTGGCCATACCTGCGACCAGTAGGGAAAGACAACTAAAGGATCTTTATGCTCCCTTTCCAGGTAATCCTGCTGCACCCATGCAGGATTGGGCACAACGACAGTTATTTGTTTATCACCAAAATGAAAGACCCGGGGCGAAGAAATAAAATTCATGTACAAAAGATCAGTATGCAAAGATGCATCATCCTTTAGTATACTGCTGCAATTATTGAAAGGCTTTTGGTACTTTCACGCCACTAATGATGCAACGGATAAAACCTGATGTGGATATTATACTGGATGTGCTGCAGGCAGTGCTGCTGGCAAAACCGGGCACCCCGTTCGTGGAAAGTTTATTGTTACAATACCAGGAAAGAGGAGGGCTGAGCAAAAAACAATTACAGGGATTGCACAGCAAAGCATCAAAGATCAGTACGATACCAACCAGCAAACTGGCTACACTGGAAGCGATCATAAAAAAGAAACATACCAAAGAAAGATCGGCTCTGCCCGCAACCGTTCCGTTGTATGAAAAGGATGAAAGCACCGGGCAAATGATTACATCCATCCTGGCCAAATACCCGCAGCACAAACGGGTAGTATTCTTTCAATCGAAATATGATAATAATGAGCCTTTATCAGTAGCAGAGAAAACCGAGCTGGCAAAGTTCAGCAAGCTGTTGAAATAATGAAAAGGCCGGTCATAGTACCGGCCTTTTCATTTATAATTTCGCCACCGCTTTTGTTTTAGGAACAATGGACACCAGTAATCTTCCACCGGGTAATTCACTGGAGGAATAATACAGGTTTAATTTTTCAGTACCGGAACTTTGCAGGGTTATCATTTCTTTTACGGAGCAGGACATGGAAGCCGCCTGTTGTTTTGCATCATCATAGCGCCATGTTTTCAGCACTTTGGCTTCCCCGTTTGTTATCGTGATGACCCTGTTCTTACCCACCTGGCCACAGTGATGGTACTTTACCTGTAATTCCCCGTTCATCGCAGCAGCATCTAATTCTAAAATAGATACAGTGTTCATCTGGGTACCGAATTTTTGCAACACTACTTTGTTATCCAGGAATATCTCGAACCCTTCTCCGCCTTTGGGAGCAGTGAAAGACAAAAGGGTAAAACAGGTTGCTACCAATGCTGCCAGCAGGGCAGGCATTTTTTTAATTGCAGGTTTCATAATTAAATATTTTTAATGAAAGAATAAGGAAGATGGGGTAAGCATCTTTGTCAGTACAAAAAAACAACTGGGATAAAGGGAATAAAAATCCCTTTGATGAAGGGGCATTGCTGCTTGATATCCGGGAACTACCGGTAAACCTTACTGTAAAACGGGCCGGCCTATTTCATTTTACCCGCTGGTTGCTGCCGGAAGATGGAGGATAGTACTTCGTAGAGGTCAGGGTGTTTTTCTTTTAAAAGATCAGGACGTTCAAAGAAGTATTCTGCAACAACAGCAAAGAACTCTGCCTGGTTGGTGGCTCCATAGGGATCGATATCTGAGCGGTTAGCCAGGATCTGTTTCATTTTCTTATGTACCAGGTCCAGCCAGGGTAAAACATAGTTGTGTTGTAAAGCAAATTCAGGAACACCATCCGTACTGCCATCGGTTTTATCCACGAGATGTACAAATTCATGAATAGCGGTATTGCTCTTTCCTGTTTTATTAATAAATCCCTGCCGGAGTTCATGCTGTGAAAGGATCATCACATCTTCGTAGGCACCGGTGCCCACCATACCAAGTATGCTGCGGTCAGCACCCTGCTGTTCAAAATCATGGTTGAATGAATCGGGATATAACAGTACTTCATTGATATTGATATATTCCCAATCGGGGAATCCAAATGTGGGAATGACGGCACTGGCAGCCACATATACCTTATCAATTTCTTCCACTGCGGTGTTGACCCCGGTGATGCGGGTGCTGGCTATAAAATGATGCACCCGGTTGGCAAAGAGTTCTTTCCTGGTTTCATCCAGTTGCTGGTAAAAAGGGACTCCCTGGTTTAACAGTTCCCGGTAGCTGGCCGGCACAGGTTGTATCGCCGGCTTCTTTTTTCCTTTACGGATCAGCAGCAGGAATAATAATACCAGCAAGGCCAGTGCGACAAGAATACTCAGAACAATATCCATACAGACCATGAATATAGAGAAACGACCTTTATTTATCAGATAGTAAAACTAAAAATGTGTATAAACTGTTTTTTTTCTGTCCTCAAAAAATTACCTTTCTGTTTAAATCAACAACCATGAACAAACTATGGATGCCATTACTGGCCGTGGTTTTAGTAACCGCCTGCAACAATGAAGAAAAGAAACAGGCCACATTAAGCGAATTAAAACCTATTGAAGTGAAATATCCTGTAACCCGTAAAGACAGCACCGTCTTTGATACTTATTTCGGAACCAAAGTAGCTGACCCGTACCGCTGGCTGGAAAACGATACCAGTGCCGAAACAGCAGCCTGGGTGAAAACAGAAAACGAAGTGACCAATGCCTACCTGTCACAAATTCCTTTCCGGGAAGCGGTCCGGAAACGCTATGAAGCCTTATTCAATTATGAAAAATACTCAGCACCGTTCAAAGAGGGGAAATTTACCTACTACTATAAAAACTCCGGTTTGCAGAACCAGTCGGTCGTGTACCGGGAAGCTGGTGATGGAAAAGAAGCGGAAGTGTTTTTAGATCCCAACAGTTTTTCCAAGGACGGCACCACTTCATTAGCCGGTATCAGCTTCAGCAAAGATGGGTCGATGGCAGCGTATAATATTTCAGAGGGCGGGAGCGACTGGCAAAAACTCGTGGTTATGAATGCCGTTAGCAAACAACTGACGGGAGATACATTGGAAATAAAATTCAGTGGCGCCAGTTGGAAAGGCAATGAAGGATTTTATTACAGCACCTATGATAAAGTAAAGAACGGAAGCCGCCTGTCGGGTGTTACGGAAAGCCACAAGGTCTATTTTCATAAAGTGGGTACTTCACAAAAAGAAGATAAACTCATTTTCGGTTCCGATACCACACCCTTCCGGTATGTTTGGGTAGGAGTGAGTGAAGATCAGCAATGGTTATTCATTTATACGGCCAATGCCACCTATGGTAACGGATTATATATCCAGAGCCTGGCGGTACCTGATGCACCGATACAACCCGTGATCACTGAAATGAATAATCAGTACGGTGTGGTCTATAATGATTCCACGAATTTTTATATCCAGACCGATAAAGGAGCACCAACAGGCAAGCTGGTGGCTGTCCCGGTTGCCAATCCTGATACCGCCAACTGGAAAACGATCGTTGAAGCCAAACCGGAAGTGCTTACAGCTTCATCAGGCGGTGGTTATATTTTCTGCAGTTACCTGAAAGATGCGATCACCAAAGTAAGCCAGCATGATACTACAGGTAAATTGGTTCGAGAAATTGCATTGCCCGGCCCCGGTACTGCTGCGGGTTTTTATGCCAAAAAGGAAGAGAAAGAAATGTATTTCACCTTTACTTCTTATGTAAACCCGGCCACTATTTATAAAATGGATATTGCCAGCGGTAAAAGTGAAGTGTATAAAGAATCCAAAGTGCAGTTCAACCCG
>CALRSN020000277.1:0-4510 GCA_943370865.1 Bordetella parapertussis | reverse complement strand
ATCCACCATATCCTGGAAAGGAATGTTTTTGGCACCGCTGATGTGGCCATCTCTGGGGTTCCCGGTCGGGTCACCATCATACCAGCGTTTAGCCCTTGCATCTACCACCTCGGATGATTTTGTATTCAGCGCATTCAGCACATAGTCTTTATCCACCAGTGTACCTGTTGCAGTTGCCACATAATTTCCCTTTTTGAATTCTGCCGGCTTACTGGTAACAGGATACCCGGCTTTCTTCCAGGCTTCAATGCCACCATTCAAAAATGAAACTCTTCCTTCAGGCCAAAATGTTCCAGTGTCATAAACATCCTCGCAGCAATTGTTACATCACTTCCCCGGTGGCAAATAACAATCCTGGAGTTTTTATTAATCCCCAGATCCTGTAACACTTTTGTTGCTGCCTTTTCATCCGGTGCATACATGCTGCCTTCCGGTTTATCAAACGCCAGCCAGTCGGGCCATAGAAAACGGGAGCCTTCTATATGTTCCTTATCGTAATCTGCTTTTATCACAAAGCCGGTATAGAGAATTACCAGGTTGGAGTCTTCCAGGTTTTCATTCAGCCATTGCGGCGAAACAATAACAGGTTCTTGTGCTTCTGAACTTAAAATTGTAAAAGTCAAAAGAAGAAATAGGAAATACTTTTTCATTGAAAAAAATTTACTCTTCTAAAAGGTACGAAGAAACACTACCTGGGTATTAGCTATTATGACAAGCGGCTTAGATTTATTGATGAAAAGTGGCAAAGCTACTTTACTACGCTAATAACTATTTTGCCCTTAAAATTTCCTTCCCCGAAATAACGAAAAGCATCAGCCGTTTTTTCCAGTGGGAATATCTTGTCAATGATTGGAGTAATTTTATTTTCCTCAAATAACAGGCTTAGTTCATTCAACCCTTCCTGGCTCACCCTGTAGCCCATTATGCCCAGTTTTTTCTTTCGGAATATTGAAAACATGGGTTGCAACAACATCATCTGGAACAGTAAGCCGCCCATAGATCCGCCGATCATTGCAAATACACCTCCGGGTTTTAATGCCCGCTTATAATCGGCGACACTATTGTGTGCAATAACATCCAGGATATAGTCATACTGCTTTCCTGTTTGGGTATACTCTGCATCCCGGTAGTCTATCAACTCGTCTGCACCCAAAGAAAGAAGCTTATCAAACTTTTCTTTCTTATCTACGCAGGTTACATGAGCACCAATTGATTTGGCATACTGCAATGCAATAGGTCCTACCCCTCCGCCTGCTCCATTGATTAACAAAGACTGGCCCTGCTGTAAAGGTTTTTTGTAACGAAGCCCCTGTAATGCCAGTAAACCCGCCTGCGGTAGAGCAGCAGCCTGCTCAAAACTCATTCTGGCTGATTTCCTTGCCAGTAATTTTTGGGGCACAGCAACATATTCAGCAAAGCCACCAAAACCCCTGCCTGCAATATCACCAAATACTTCATCGCCGGGTTTAAAGTCAGTTACCTTACTCCCAACGACCTCAACTACTCCGGCAACATCAGCTCCCAGTATTTTATTCTTTGGCTTAAACAATCCACCAATCAGCCGAACCAGGAGTGGTTTCCCTTTCAGCAGATCAGCATCCCATGAATTAATAGAAGAGGCATAAACTTTCAGCAGCACCTCATTTTCTTTAATTGCTGGTTGGTCAACCTCTTTGAGTTGAAAGTTATCGGGAGTTCCGTACGCCGTGTAAACGATTGCCTTCACAAAGCTAAGATAAGAATCCTGTCCATGGGAATAATGAAGCAGCTTAGTAGTATCAGTTTTTTACCTCTACAATTACCGGAGCTTGTTCATATTTAGCATCGCTGGTAAGCTGAATGGTCTTTTTTGTCTTATAGTTCATCAGGTAAATATCATACCCCTTTTCTTCTTTGTTTGTTTTATCCATGGCCAGCCACTTACCATCGCTGCTCCAGCTATGCCAGCCACTGCCCATTTCGCCTGATGTGATTTGCCATTGCTTTTTTCCATTGGGGGTAACTGCATACACCTGGTGCCGGCCCTTCTGTCTTGATAAATAACTGATGAATTTGTATTTGCTGTTCCACTGCGGGGGTCCTGCATGGTATTCAAACCACTGGGTCGTAGTATCCTCTTTGGGGAAATGGGTAAGTTGTGCTTTTACTTTTCCAAAAGGATTGGGGCCATAGGCTTTTTCATCAAAGCTGAATTTCCATAACTCATCGGGCACCGTTTTCCGTAGCGCCTTATCAGGCCGGTAAACCATTACTATTGCTTTCAATTCCGGTATAAACAGCGGATCTCTTTTATTGGAAACAGTGTCATTTGTTAATTGCCTGTAAGTGCCATCCGTAATATTAACCTGGAACAATTGATTTCTTACCGTCTTTCCAATCCTTCCCAACACTAAGAGGTAATTTCCGGTAGCGATATCGTAACGGCTCATCCAACTGTCTTCCACTTGCAGGGCCGATAACTTTCTTTTATTGTTTCCTTCGGCATCCATTTCATACAAAAAATAGCAGCGGTGGCAAGTGTCTTTATCGCTGATGTAATATACTTTGTTTTTATAAGCATGGTACACCCATTCTACTCCGGGTGTATTGGTTATATTCCTTTTGTCGCTGCCATCCATGTTCATACTGTAGATATCATAGTTATCCTTTTCCCGGTCTTCCAGCACATTGTACACTATTTTATATTGCTTTTGGGCAATGGAGTATTGCTGGGCAGCGAACAGGGCGAACAAGAGTGATAAAAAATATTTTTTCACCAGATAAATATTTTTTACAAATCTTCGATTGCAAAGAGGTATCATAGTAGCAATGCAGTAGATTACGTAATTATTTTTTCTTCCGGCTGTCTTTCAGGTTAGTTTCATACATTTTAATCCAGCTTTCGACCGTTATTTTAGATGCCAATTCCCCAATTAAATCAAACGGAATATCTTCCGGCTTTTTATACCGGATACAGCTTTTGCCCATATCCAATTTTTTGGGCGAAGCTTTAGCATGTGCCTCCTGGAACCATTTCAACAGTTTGGGATCCGCATAGATACCCATGTGGTAAAGGTTAATGGAGTTTTTCTGCGAAGCAAGTCCCATGAAAGGCAGCGGGTCTTGTGGATTACAATGATAACCCGCAGGGTAAATGCTATGCGGCACACTCCAGCCCATCATGCCATACCCCATTCCTTCTTTAAAACCTTTGGGTAATTTTTTTTAATTACCGAACGGAGTTTTGCTATGGCCTTCTGCCTCTCTTCTGGTAATTCAGCCAGGTACGTATCTACGGTTGCCGCTTTCGATTGCATAACAAAAAATTTAGAACCTTAAAATACGAAAAAACTCCGTCCATGGCCCTATCTCTCCTTTGTATTGTTTAGCCATTACTCTTGTAACCTGTGCAATATGGGTAAGATCATGTACCACCCAGGTAGCCAATAGATTTCTCAGGGTAACCTCGCCCAGTACCGGGTGCACTCCTTTCTTTTCTAAATCAATTTCTGTTAAGTGTACTGACTTTAGCCATTTAATATTTTCTTGTCGTATAATTTCAAATTCATCTAATAGTTTATCCAGTGTTTTTCCTTTACTGTTTTCAAATTGCGCAAACCGGTCCCAGGGTTCAAAAGAAGTGGCCGTACCTACAGCAAGAATATGTTTGGCTCTTACCACCCAGTCTGTTAATTCGCCATGTATTAAATGGCCTATTACATCATATGGAGAAAATGTACCAGGGCCTTCATTACATATTGTCCAGTCCGGGCTGAGTCCTGAGAGCAATGATCTCAGAATAAGAGGAGTTCTCTCTAATATTTCACAGGCCTTTTCAACGCTATAGTTCATTTTCAGGAATTAAGTACTTGCTGAAGATTTTCATTTTTATTCCGCAGATCAATACCTCCTTCATACAAAGATTTCATATTGGCCAGGTAGAAGGTCCAGCCTGTTTTACAACCTACATGCCATGTAAGTCTTCCGCTTTCATCATCCGGGATATTCTCCTGTACCAATTCCACAATATTCTCTTCTTGCTCCCTATAAATCCTCACCGAACAATTACCTGCTTTCCCAAAACTGAATTGTATAAAATCCTGTCCGTTACAATCGAGAATGGTACCATACTCAGTTGTATCATCAGGCCATCCATGCCAGCGCCAGGTATAACGGTCTCCTGTAGCAACCTGCTCTTTATTTCCCCTTGCGATACCATCCGTTGTTCTATACTCAGATAATCGCAGGAACCAATATTCCATTCCTGAACGGGTAGCCCATGCATCATAGAGCTCCTTTCCTGCAGCATTGATATTGATGCGGATGATGAAACGGGTCCAATCTGTGGTAGTTGCCATAATGTTCCATTTTATTGAGGAATACTGTGCAGCCCGATACGATTTCCTTCTGTGTCAATGATCACCGCCATATTCCCGTATTCCGGAGATATCTCTGTTTTAGGCATCATAATTTTTCCCCCTGCTGCTTCCACTTTATCCAGTATATTTTGTACGTCTGGATTTCCATTCAG
>CALRSN020000276.1:0-4511 GCA_943370865.1 Bordetella parapertussis | reverse complement strand
AACAGGGACAAGTACTGTTACTGGATTATTACAGGAAAGATAAAAGACTGGATGTTCATTTCGAAAAACTGAATTAAGCATTACTATCAACAAAAAACTCCCGGAAAATAACCGGGAGTTTTTTTTCTGGACAATTATATAGTATCCATAAATACAGCTACAATATTTTAACTTAATAGGATCTGCCTCAAATAATAAAGTTTACCAAACGGCAATTTTGACACAGGAAACAACACCCGTTGAGCCAGCATTATAAAAACTACCAGAAAGTGGTATTGTTAGCAACTCTTGTTTACAGTACCTTGCCTATGATTAATACCCACCCACTCTGTACCACTTTATACGAATCCACATCCAGGTACGGGCTAAACTGAGCAATAGCAAGGCTGAAATCATTCTTTAATCAATAAACCTTAAACTATGGCTACTCAAACCGCTGTTAAAACAGCAACAAGAAGGCGTGCCCGTACCGCAAAAAAAGCGGCAGCACTACCTGAACGTTTAAGTGCAACGCTGGCAGCACTACCCAAAAACCCCGACACCCTTTCCAAAGAGGAAGCAATCAAAACATTAAAAAGCACTGTGAGCTTCATCAGGAATAATCTCGGCCCTTCTACACTGGCACCTTCCACGAATCTTACCTCTGAGCTGAACAACATTGATTTCAAAAAAATGATCGGGGGGCCGCTGCAGGCATGTGTGGATGCACAGGTGGCATCCTCCATTGCCACTGTAAATTTCATCAACCAGGTTGGCTTCACGGAAGATGGCAATGGTAAAAAAGAACTCGTTATGGTGGACTTTACTCATAAGAGAAAAGATGTGGATGCCGAAGGCAAAGAGATCACAAAAGATGTGGCCATCCGCATCCCGCTGCTGGCGATGTTGCCTATTCCTAGCCTCCGCATTGAGCATGCCATTATCAACTTCAATGTAAAACTGAATTCTGTAGAAACCTCCAGTGTTTCTGATAAACTCGGCATTGCTGCCGAAGTAAAAGGTGGCTGGGGGCCAGTCAGTTTTAAAGTATCTGCCTCTTACCAGCGCCAGAGTTCCACTGGCGTTAAAGTAGAAAAAGAATATGCGCTGAACATCAATGTCAAAGCCGTACAGGATGAAATTCCCGCAGGACTGGAAAAGATCCTCGGAATGTTAGCAGCCTGATTCTTTGCCTTTCTTTTTCGGGTTAACGTGAACGCAGGACCGCCGCTCCGGCCCCTGCGTTCTTTTCCAATTCATTTACCGGCAACATAAAAACATAGTTATGACGAATATCACACTGGCTGACTATATGGGATATATTTTTTCAGAGATCACCCGTGCCCGTGATCATGCCGACAGGGTGGCCAAAGCACTGGCAGAAGAATATGCAAAAGACGATATACTGAAAAGTTTTTCTGTTCCCCGGTTTAAGATACCTGAAATGGAAATTACCGTCCCGGTAATCATTGCCGGGGCAAAATTTACCAATGAACTGAAATTCATCATGACACCGGAAGATTTTAAGAACCTCATCATTTCTAAAGTCAACAATGCGATCAATACAGTAAAGATCAAAAAATCGGGTGTCAATAATGATTTTACAAACGTCAGGAATGTAAATGTGATCCGGAATATCCGGTTCACCAATATTAATCCACCCGGCCGGAAACCTGGTAAACTGGATGCCGATTCGGCAGAAGCACTGATTCTTGAATTTCATACCCTTCTTACCAATAACCAGGATGCTTCCACCCCGGATAATATTGTGGATGTGAAATGGGCAGAGATATTTAACCAGAAAATCGAAGAGAATAACCTGCTGGCTGATTATAAACAACAAAATCCCAACAACGAATTATTCAACCTCACCAGACAGGAACTGCTGGCTGAAATCCGCCGGCATATCATCATCACCAAAAGTAAAATTGAAAACCTGCTGGTAACCCCGGAAACCAATGTGGTAAAAAATGAAAGTAATGAGTTGTCTGTTTTTACGATAAGGGCCAAGATCACAGAAGAAGGCTTATATATAAAGACCATGAAAGATGATGAAACAGGTAAAGAAACCAAAGTAGCCGAATTTGAATAATACGGATCATGCTGAAATTCTACTACAACGATAAAGAAAAACTGGAGCAGTTGAATACCAGCTTTATTGCAACGCTGGGAAAGTATAATCAACGGGATTTTGATACCGAAAAAGCACTGCTTCAATTACTGGATGAGACCTGCAAGATATACCATGAACGGGGATACAGCAACCGGGAGAACCAGGCACAAACCATGAAAGCTGAACTGGCCACAGCCTTGCGGGGTATACACCCGGTTACCCTGGAAAAAGTGGCAGTAAGAAGAAATGAAATGCAAATGACCATTGTATTCAAACTGCTCAGCACCCTGGGTGATATGTTGCGAATTGATCTTGAAAAAATTGATACCCGGCTGGATGAAGCAAGGCAACTCACAGCACAAATATTTGTAGCAGCATTCCAAACCAATCTACTGGATACAGACAAGATCAAAAAAATAAAAACCCAGCAACAAATAGAAAATATGTGGGACACCCTGTCTGCAGATGCAAATATTGCACTAGGTCAAAAAAGAGTGCTATTGCTGGTAAGCAGGTTTGATGTGCTGTTGTTGTGCGAGGAGCTGATCACACAATTAAAACAATAACTCGAAATACTTTTTTAACCATTAAACCTTTAACTATGGCTACAAAGAAAAAGGCTGCTAAAAAGAAAGCGGCCAGTAAAGGCACAACTGCGGCCGGTCAGAAACATGATATGAAATTTGCCGGTGTTTACAGTGGGCAGGCAATGGAACCCCGTTCCTTCGAACCGCTGGCACAGGGTCCTGAAAGTTTCATGAGTCTTATTAACAGCGATATGCGAAAACCCAAATGGAAAGCAAACAAGTATCCCGTTAGTATGGCACTGTATAAAACCATGCAGCTGAATGCTGAAAAAATTGACCGGGGTTCGCTGATGGCACTGGCAGCCGGAGACAACAGCAGCATTGGTGATACAGATGAAGAAATAAATGCGCTGGAGTCAGTAGAGGATTTGCCGGAAGATAATGGCCCGTTGAGTTTTGGGCCTGCCGCCCTTGCTCCGACTGTAGCATCCAAATTTGAAGCCATCCCAGCTACAGGATGGATACCTCCTGATTGCGTAAGTGCTGCTGGTCCCAATCATGTACTGGTAGCTGTCAATAGCGAATTCAGGATCTATAACAAAACAGGAAGCATGCTGAGCCGGAATCAGTATAATTCTTTTTTCTCTTCGGTCTTACCCAACAGTGCGTCTGTAAAAGTATTCGACCCCCGGCTGGCCTGGGATCAATACAGCCAACGCTATATTATGATTGTGGCAGCTGTTCAAAGCAGCCCGCAAAAAAGCTGGTTGGGTGTTGCCGTTACAAAAACAATTGACCCTACCGGCGGCTGGTGGGTGTATGCATTGGACGCTGCCAAAGACGGAAGCACCAACACTACCAACTGGATGGATTACCCAATGCTTGGTTATGATTCACAAGCGATCTACGTAGGCATGAACCAGTTCAAGGGTGATACTTTCCAATATGGAAAAGTGCGGATATTGAATAAGACAGAATTATATGGAGGCCTGCCTGCCAAATGGTATGACTTCTGGAACCTGAAAAATCCTGACGGCAGTCTTGCTTTCACTGTTCAGCCCTGTAGCCATTTCAGGGCAGCAGGACCCGGACCCGCCTACATGATCAATAATCTCTGGGGATCCGGCAGCAAACTTACCATGTGGACGATCACCAATCCGCTTGCATCCTGGAGTGGCGGGACACCAACAGTCACCAAAGTAAGTGTGGCTTGTAAAAGTTATGACTTACCACCACAAGCCAAACAAAAAGGAAGTGCTACCACTATTGCCACCAATGATAACCGTTTATTAAATGCTATTTACCAGCATGCGGGTTCGGCAAGACGTATCTGGGCCTGCCATAATACCAAGATCAGCTGGCAGGGAGATAGCGAAGCAAGAAGTGCTGCACAATGGTATGAAGTGGATGTTCCTACAAAAAAAGTGATCCAGCAAAATGCATACGGGCAAAAAGGATCTTATTATTTCTTCCCGGTCATTCAAACCGATCTCAATTGTAATGCATTCATGGCTTTCAGCCGTTGCAGCCCGTCGGAGTTTGCCTGCTTCCGGATAACAGGTCGCAAAAAAACAGCTCCGTTAGGAGATATGGAAGGCAGTGTGCTGATCAAAGCTGGTGAAAGTGCACATAATTCCGGCCGTTTTGGTGATTACTTCGGCATCGGCAGGGATGGTGCTGATGCTAACCGTATCTATGCTGTGGGAGAATATGCAGAAAGTAGTGGCCTCTGGGGCACTTATGTAGTGTCTGCTAAATATTGATCTTACCCCGTTGTTACCGCAACTGTCTATCACAGTTGCGGTAACTTATTTTTTTTACGGAATAAGCAATACCGAAATGGATATCTTTTTTCCCGGCATACTGATTTTTATTTCCTTTCTTGTTTCAGC
>CALRSN020000275.1:0-4513 GCA_943370865.1 Bordetella parapertussis | reverse complement strand
GTAGAAAGAAGCCATCCTGGCTCCACCGGAAAAACCTGCGAGCCATGTCTTACTTATTCCAACAGGAAATCTTTCCAGCAGGTCTTTATGAATAGCTTCAATAGCATTGACAGAAGAAGCTGCATCAAAGTTGCGGCTATTGTAAGAGCAGGTAAGAATAATACCATACTTGTCTGCCACAGAACGATACCTGATAACCGGCACCTCTCCCCTGCCACCAGGGTCAAGAAATAACAACACCGGGTATTTCTTTGTTGTTGTAAATCCTTTTGGAAGATAAAGGCTGTACGTCTGCGCAGCATCCGACGAACAAGATATCTTAATAACAGAATCAACCGGAATATCCTGGGCAGCTAACCTGGTGCTGAGAAAGAATATCAGCAGGAAAAAATAGACCGAAGTAGTTTGTGCTTTCATCGGACCAGCTTGTTATAGTACAAGCTACTTTATTCTGTTCGCCGGTGAACTATATTTTATATAAACGGGGTTTTTGATAACCTGAAGAAAATATCACCAGCTCACCTTTCCCATTTTTTCCAGGGCATACAAGATGCAACTTACATGCATGGCCTGTATTATTTTATTTTCCTTTAGCAATTGCTTCAGTTCATCAATCGTGAGATAAACCACTTCGATCTCTTCGTTGGCATCCAGTTTTTGCTCCGCCACTTTTTTCCCGCCCCTCGCCAGGAACATGTGCAGCAAATTATTATTGGAGGAAGGATTGGCCGATATTTTTCCCAGGTATTCAAAGGATGAAAAGCTGTATCCTGTTTCTTCCAGCAATTCACGGGCAATGGCTTCCTGCGGGTTCTTGTCTGTATCATCCACGCAGCCACCGGGAATTTCAATACAAACTTCTCCCAAAGCATGCCGGTACTGGCGAACCATCACAATCCGTCCGTCTTCGGTCACCGGAACAGCAGCCACCCAGGTGGGGAATTCATATACATAATACGGATCAATGATCTTCCCCATCGGGGTTTCGCATCTATCCTTTCTTACCGTGAACCAGAGATCTTTAAAGAGGTATTCAGAAGAGAGAATTTTCCATTTCATAGTAACAGTTCATAGTTGATAGCTTATGGTTCATAGTCGGCAAGAAATACTTTACCATGAACAGGGAAGGATTACCATTTCATTCGTTCCCGCAGGCTGGTAATATGTGCCACATGGTGTTTGCCATGCCAGGCATACATGCCCAGTAAATACCAGAGGCGGAATGTCTTCTTATAGTCAGGACGGAAGACTGTCCGGTTATTCCAGTCATTATCGGCCACATCCTTCAGGGCTTCATGCCAGCGGGCATGTAAAGCATGCAATAAAGTGATTGAGATATTGATGGGCAATTTTTGTACATCATGCATCTCCGCCCAAAGCTTTTCCTCGTATGATTTGATCATCGGGTTTTCTTCTGTGAGTGCCAGTTTAAACCGGCAATAGGCGTTGATATGACTGTCGGCCACATGATGCACCAACTGGTGAACCGTCCACCCGCCTTCACGATATGGAGTTTGCAATTGCTGCTCGTCCAGGTTGAGCACCGCATTCTCCAATTGCAATGGCAGGAATTTAATATCGGCCAGCCATTCAACCTTTTGTTCAATCGAAAAAGGTTTCGGTTCGTATTCACCGATCGGGTAGCGAAGATCAACAGTCATTGTTGCCATACAAATATCTATTTAATGATACTGATCAGTTCCACTTCAAAGATCAGGGTAGCACCACCAGGTATATCACTGCCGGCACCCCTGTCACCATAGGCCAGTTCGGAAGGTATCCATAACCGCCAGTGGCTTCCTTCTTTCATTAATGGCAAAGCGATCTGCCAGCCTTTGATCAGCGAACGAAGCGGGGCCGAAAACGGCTGCCCTCTTTTAAAAGAATTATCAAATTCTTTTCCGTTGAGCAGGGACCCTTTGTAATGTGCCTTCACATTATCGGTCACTAATGGTTGCGGGCCGGTTCCTTCTTTGATCACCATATACTGCAGCCCTTCCGGCAATTCGGTCACACCGTCTTTTGTTTTATTCGACTGAAGAAAAGCATTGCCTTCCTCTTTTTGCTTGTCAATTTTACCAGACATAAATTCTTTTAGTTTATTTTGAATACTCATAATAAATATTTTATTCTTCTCTCAATGAATGACCCGTTAGGTTAATGAACACATCTTCCAGGTTAGCCTGCTTTACTTCTTTGGGTCTTTCAAAACCAGTAGCCACTAAATTATCAATCAGCCGGTCGGGACTGTCTAAGGCTACAATATTTCCTGAATCAATGATTGCCACTCTGTCGCACAAATATTCAGCCTCGTCCATATAGTGTGTGGTAATGATCACCGTTGTTCCCCGTTCCCGGATATTCTTCACCAGTTCCCACAAACTACGCCTGGCCTGCGGATCAAGCCCGGTAGTTGGCTCATCTAGGAAAATGATACGGGGCTCGTTGATCAGTGTGGTAGCGACAGAGAAACGTTGCTTTTGCCCGCCACTCAGGTCTTTAAATTTTGCTTTGGATTTATCCTTCAAATTTACTGTTTCGAGTAATTCCATCGGTTCAACTTCACGGTTGTATAACCCGCAAAACAATTCTATCAGCTGCACCAGGTTAAGGCCGGGGTAATAGCCGCTGGATTGTAGTTGCACTCCAATGATTTTTTTAATCTCATTGGGATCTTTATCCAGGTTAAGCCCATCCACGATCACTTCGCCACTGGTTTTTTCTCTCAATGTCTCAATGATCTCTAAGGTGGTTGATTTACCGGCCCCATTGGGTCCAAGCAAACCAAATATCTCCCCTTCATACACCTCAAAGGAAATTCCTTTGACGGCATTGAAAGTTCCGTAATTCTTAACGAGATTCTTTACTGAAATGATCGTATTCGCCATGCGTATGAATTAGTGTGCTAAAGATAATTCCATTTTCACATCTGCCGTCAGGAAAGGTGCCCCGGTAACCGGCACATGGCGGAACCCAAATTTTTCGTACAAGCCTAAAGCCGTCTTTAACTGGCTGTTAGAGTATAAAATAATTTTCTCAGCACCAAGCTCCTTTGCGGCTGACAGGCAACGTTCCAGCAGTAACTTACTGATACCTTTTCCCCTGTAAGCAGGGGCCACTGTCATTTTCACCAACTCATATTCTTCTTCGCTTTCCTTCCACAGACCTGCCGTGCCAATGATCTCATCTCCTTCTTTGGCCAGGAAGATACAACCACCCCTGGCGATAACAGTCCCTTCCGGATCGTTGAGTACCTCCAGGTCATGGCTTTCTGTAAGATTATACTTATCCAGCCACTCCAGGTTCAGGCTTTTAAATTCACGATGATACCGTGTTTGATATGCTATTAGTTCAATCATTTTCTTCCAGGCATTTTTCGAGTTCTTCCATCATTAATTTACTTCCTACAAAAAAAGGTGATCGTTGGTGTAATTCAGTTGGTATCACATCTAATATCCGCTGTTTACCATCGGTTGCTTTTCCTCCCGCCACTTCCACGATAAAACCAAATGGATTACACTCATATAATAAACGCAATTTTCCTTTTGGCTTATCAATCGTACCGGGATACGTAAAGATGCCACCCTTGATCAGGTTACGGTGCACATCCGCCACCATGCTGCCGATATAACGTTGCGTGTAGGGACCTCCATTCGTCTTATCCTTTTTCTGGCAGGCCGTGATATATTTTTTTACCCCTTCTGAATATTTGAAAAAATTTCCATGGTTCACCGAATATATCCTTCCTGTTTCCGGGCATTTGATATCAGGATGACTTAAAGTCCATTCCCCGATGGAAGGATCCAGGGTAAACCCATTGACTCCCCTTCTTGTGGCATAGACCATCATCGTGGAAGAACCATAGATCATATAACCCGCTGCCACCTGCTGGTTACCGGGTTGTAAGAAATCTGCCGTTGTAGCAACAGTTCCTAAAGGGGATACCCGGCGATAAACACTAAAGATGGTCCCTATAGAAACATTCACATCTATATTGGCACTTCCATCCAACGGATCAAAGAGCACCACGTACTTTGATTTCTTGCTAACCTCATCATCGAAGATCACAAAATCATCCAGCTCTTCACTGGCAATGCCGGCACAACTGATCCCGTGCCGCAACACACCCATAAACTGGTTGTTGGCATAGATATCCAGTTTTTTCACTTCTTCCCCCTGTACATTAATAGTTCCTGCATCACCAAGTATATCCACCAACCCTGCCTTATTCACTTCCACATTCACTCTTTTTGCAGCCAGGCCCATATCTCTTAAAAGACTTGACAGTTCACCTGTGGCATGTGGAAAATCCCGGAGCTGCTGGATAGTGAATTCATCGAGGGTCAGAACTTTACGGTTGACGATCATACAAGCAGGTTTAGGTTGAGGCAAATGTAAGGCTTTGCCCCATAGTTGAAAAGTTGATATGTTAAGTGGTTTGCAAGTAGTGCAAATACCCGATTTTTGCACTCTTATAAACCCGGCATTCTGCAATGAAAGTATTCAAATTCGG